>NZ_JBQHVP010000003.1:0-214941 GCF_052064435.1 Blautia sp. HCP3S3_B11 | reverse complement strand
TGTTCACTTTGGCAAAATCAAACGCGGTGCAAACGAAAGGGCAGTTTTTCTATAGTTTAAGACTGCTTTTTCGTTTACACCGCTATTGATTCTAGCCTAAAGAAGTTACCTAATAATCTTTTCAAACCGAAACATTCCGTCCGGAAACTGCTCGTCCTGCTTTTCAGCATTCATTTCCGGATTATTGGGGGCTTGGTGATATTTGTTAAAGAACTCTACGATGTGAAAACCACATCTGTTCACATAAAAATGGATGTTCCGCTGCTCGAAATAGGGCGTTACGGTTTCCCAGACTTTCACTTCTGGATATAACTTCTCAACTTCGCACCATGCAGCATACCCGATGCCTTTGCTATGAACTGATGGCGCAATGAAAAGAAGATCTAGGTCGCCTTTTTCACCCTCGACTTTAATCACAACACCGCCTACTTTTTTGCCATCGAGTACGATGCGGTAAGCTTCACCATCGTCAATGGACTGCTCAATCGTTTCTCGTGATATAATCTGTCCATCTTCCTCAAAATGATTATCTCTAAGGCCAAATTCTTCCAGGGCACCGTAATTGAAGGCTTCCTGATTGTCTAAAACAAATTGCTCTCTATCACTGTGTTCAAGGGGGCGCAACTGCACAATAGTAGTCATGTCTTTACTTCTAAAAATCCCGATTTTCTCAATTCTCCAAACTTGAATTTAGTTTTGCGTGAGTTTTACATACTCCGCAACCAAAAAGATGTTTTTCAAATCTTCCTCATCTAATCCACGGTAGACAAACAAATCATCGTGCAGTGGCATTACTTCCTCGATATTTTCGCTTTCAATATGAAATTCTCCTGTGCTTAAATCAATGCCGACAAGAGCATTGCCTGTCTTATAGCTTTTTATATTAGGAAGCACACCTTTGGGCAATTTGTTGCGAGAGAATGCATTCTCTGTGATATTGAGTGCAACTATTTCTTGAAAAGCTGCATCGTTAAATACTTGATGGGCATATTTATTTCTGAAATATTGATCTACTTCTGTTCCTGTTTTTCGGTTTGGCTTCATCGCTGCATGGTGTGCTTCAAAAATTCGTTTCCACTCTGCAAGCATTTCTGCTGTTGGTTTAACGGTTAGCATTTTGTTTCTTCCTCTACAACTTCCGATTGTATAATTGAAAAAATGAAAAACGCATAGACAACTGTGTCTATTAGTGAAAATACGACATTTCTCGCTTTGTGTCGTGTTATTTGCAGATAACAGATTCTATATTTGATGATGAAAGGAGGAGTTGAGGTGGACCAAGTAAAAATCGGGAATTTTTTAAAAAAACTTCGCAAAAAAAAGGCATTACACAGGAGCAGTTGGCAGAAATATTAAATGTCTCTGGAAGGACCGTATCCAGATGGGAAACCGGAAACAATATGCCGGATATCAGTATTCTTGTGGATATTGCAGATTATTATGATATCAGCATTCCTGAGATTATCAGTGGAGAAAGGAAAAGCGAGATGATGAATGAAGAAGAAAGAAAAATTGCTAAAACAATGTCAGATTATGCAACTACAGAGAAAGAGAAGATTTTTAAGGAAATGAAGCTCCAAAGTGTCATGGGAGTTTGTGCATTGGTTCTATACTGGATTCTGCATGAAACAGGTGCATATATGTATAATGATGTGTTAGGAAAGCTTGCCGGCTATTGTGAGACCTTGGTATCTGTGTCAGTCATAATGATGGCAGCATTTACGACAGGATCTTTAAGCAAGGTGCGGAGCAAGAGTAGGAAAGTTTTTGTGTTCGAAAATTTCCCAAAACCTATGCAATTAGTTGTAACTGCAGTTGTTGCTTTTGGTGGAACTGCTGTGATCAAGCTGGTACTGGTGTATTTTTTCGGCTTATAAGTATTTTCAAATTCGTATTACATACTATGGAAAAAGAACTTTTTGACATTTCCACAGATGCGTGCTAATATGATTATAGAAAAAGAGTGCTACCGATAGACGGTTAGTCCGTTTTACTATTTAGAATATCATCAAAGATAACCGCTTAGTTTACCAGACCAGGGCGGTTATTTTTGTGGTTTATGATTATCTTTGCCTAATGTATATCCGATACTAAAGCAGGTTAAGCCGAAGCTCACTACTGCTATGAAGTCAACAATACTCATTGGCTTAGCCCTCCTTTCCAGTGGATTCCCTTACAGGTTTCTATGTAATCAGAGGGTCACAGGTCTCCGTTTCACTTCGGTCGTTGCAAAACGAGTGCCACTGGCACTCTGCAACCCTTTGGAGAAGGACTAACCGCCTACCGTTATGGTAGCACCCATTTTTCGATTATAACAGTTAAAAATTACCGGTGCAATATAAAGTTGGTAGAGTAGCATCTGTTAGCCGTGGAAGAGAATCTTTTTGACCAGGGCTTCTGGTGTCAAAACGGTGCCAAGAAATCAGGCGAATAAAAATAAATGGTGCAAATCAGCTGTTTTTCACTGTATTTTGGAGAGAAAATCATAAAAAATATAAGGTAAAACGGGATTAAAGTATCGTGAAGGTGGACGTACTGTTGGATCAGGACGTGTTGATACAGTTATCGAATAATTTCCGACAAGTAATGAGCAGTGCAAATTCGTAGAGTAATGTCCGGTGGAAGCTTGCTCACACAAAGACATTAGTCGGAGAATTTATAGGGCGAATGCCCGACCGAGATGGAGCGAAGCGAAATCGAGGATACACTGTGGTCTATATAAAATATATTGAGTACCGCAAGGTACATGTGTCCAAACGTAAGATACCCCGGAACCGTAAGGTTTCCGGGGTTTTTCTGTTGAGCTGAGAGAGTAATTATTTGTGGATTTTCAATAAGAAAGCAGGAACAATTGACGAAGAATGATAAAATCCTTATAATAAATTAGTATCTGAACAACAGATAAAATCAATTACACAAAAATCAATAACAAGAGGGAGGTCGTTTTATGTTTGGTTTTATGGTAACTGCTGATGGCGGACTTACAACTGCCGGATATGTGATTACAGTTATTGCCGGAATCATTTTGTTTTTCCTGGCGATTTATTTTGCAGGGAAGAATTCAGACAAGAAAAAGCTTACCACAAGACAACTGGTATTCTGTGCCGTAGCTATTGCACTTGCTTTTATTACGTCTTATCTGAAAATCTTCAAACTGCCGTGGGGAGGAAGCGTCACTCTTTGCAGTATGCTTTTTATTGTTCTGATTGCGAACTGGTATGGGGTTGGAACAGGCATTATGGCCGGGTTTGCTTACGGAATCCTGCAGTTTATCCAGGAGCCTTATATACTTTCATTTTTTCAGGTGTGCTGTGATTACATACTTGCATTTGCGGCACTTGGACTGGCAGGATTATTTGCAAAACAGAGTCATGGACTTCTGAAAGGATACATAATAGCTGTAATTGCCAGAGGGGCTTTTCATTCTCTGGGAGGTTATCTTTATTGGATGAGCTATATGCCGGACAATTTCCCGAAATCTCTGACAGCCGTATATCCTATCTTATATAATTACAGCTATCTGCTGGCAGAGGGCATTATCACGGTGATCATCATTTCAGTACCTGCAGTGTCAAAAGCACTGACCCAGGTAAAGCGTGCAGCACTGCAGTAGTTTGTTTTGTCTGGCAACAGGGATGTGTCGTTGCCCGGTACTCAGAACATTTGGTATGGTAATTTTGTTTAAGGAAGTGTAAGAATGACAATAACAACCTTGTGTTATATAGAAAATAATGGCAAATATCTGATGCTTCACAGGATAAAAAAGCACAATGACATAAATGAGGGAAAGTGGATTGGAGTCGGCGGACATGCAGAGGGTCAGGAATCCCCTGAGGAATGTCTTTTTCGTGAAGTGAAAGAAGAAACAGGATTAACGCTGACATCTTATAAACTTCGAGGTCTGGTTACATTTATAAGCGATAAATGTGAACCGGAGCTTATGTGTGTATTTACAGCCAACGAATATATCGGTGAATTAACAGAATGCAATGAAGGAGAACTTTACTGGATAGATAAAGCTGTTGTGCCGACACTTCCCACATGGGAAGGTGACAGAGTTTTTCTGGATTTGCTTCTTTCAGGAGATGAGCGATTTTTTTCTTTAAAATTGCAGTATGAAGGGGAGAAACTCGTAGATAAACAAGTAAATTTATATTAACCGAATTATAGCAATTCCATATGGAACTGCAATAAGTAAGTCCCCTGCGGAGGTTGCGAAAAGCAATAAGTTAAGCGGGTGGGACGAATATTCACCCGCTCTGGAGGAATTTATCAATGAAACGAATATCGCTGGATGACCTTCTTCATACCAGGCAGGATCTTGCCTACTCGGAACAGTATGGATACATAATGAAATTACTGGAAAAAGGTCAGATAAAACCTGTGAAGGCTTCTAAGAGCAATGGCAAGAAGCCGGCGCTTTATCGCGAATACTGGATGGTAGAAGAACAGAAGGATTACAGCAATTATATAGAAGAAATAAAATATACCTTTTCTACCATGATTTCCGTGGATTATTATCTGGCGCATCCGGATACATATGAGAAAGACCGAATCTGGGTACTTATGCTGAATGAATATCTGAAAAAATATGCAGATGCCTTACTGACACCGGAATCTCTGAATGAAAGAAGCTTTGAAATATGGCACAGAGAGAAATTTCTGGACAGAGAGCAGGGAAAGAAGATTCTGAAACGCTGCGGACTTAATGTGGAGGCTCTGAATGTCTACAGGACAACAGAGCCCCTTTCATATTATACACATACAAGAAATACGCCGCAGAATATCCTGATTCTGGAAAATAAAGATCCTTTTTTCAGTATGCGCAATTACCTGCTGAATGGACATACGGAAATTTTTGGTGCAGAAATCGGAACTCTGATTTATGGTGCCGGAAAGGGCATTATCCGTTCTTTTCAGGATTTTGATCTGTGTGCGGAACCCTATATGAAACATCCGAAGAATACAATTTATTATTTCGGGGATCTGGATTATGAGGGCATTGGTATATACGAAAATCTGGCAGAAAAATTTCGCAGCAGATGGAAAATCCTTCCTTTTGTGCCGGCATATCAGGCTATGCTTGGAAAAGCAGAACAGATAACTGAACTTCCGGAGACAAAGGAGCATCAGAACAGAAATATCAGTACACAATTTTTCTCCTGTTTTGATGAAATAATGGTCAAAAAAATGGAAGCTATACTGGATAAGGACAGATATATCCCTCAGGAAATTTTAAACACTGCAGATTTCTGATGCAGATTCTGACACAGGGCGGTGGCTTCTTTGCTGCTGAGAACGGAGTGAACAGTAACCGGCTTCTTTATATTATGGAGAATCTTATGATAAAAAATAATTGATTTTTAAGAGACAGTCTGTTAGAATATACCTGTGAAAAGGGAGTAGCTTGCCGGGTAGATTCGGTTCACTTCTTCGTCAGGACAGTTATTGAAACATATAACTCGGAAAGTGATGAAATTGCGAGACTTTTACTGTGAATGCAGTAGGAGTCTCTTTTTTTATACCTACTGCAAAATAAATGTATTCCGGAATCTTTTTATATTTGATTTTGTGAGTACGTAATAAAAGAAAGAGAGGTAGAAATGATGTTTTTACAGGTTATTATTCTGCTGGCAGGTTTTTTGTTTCTGGTGAAAGGTGCAGACTGGTTTGTGGAGGGTGCAGCCAGTATTGCGAAAAAGCTGGGAATTCCACAGTTGATCATTGGATTAACCATTGTAGCAATGGGAACCAGCATGCCGGAGGCAGCAGTCAGTATTACTGCTGCAATAAATAAGAATGCAGGTATTACCATTGGAAATGTAGTCGGAAGTAATATCCTGAATATTTTCATCATCCTGGGAATCACAGCAGTAATTACGAATGTAGCGATTCAAAAATCCACGCTTCTTTACGAAATTCCGTTTATGACAGTGATAACAATTATTTTGCTGATCTTTGGTATCACAGGTTCAGAGGTGACTTTTATTGAAGGTGTGATTTTCTGGATACTGTTTCTGATATATCTGGGATATCTGTTTGTGATGGCAAAGAAAGGGAACGATCAGGAAGAAGCAGAAGCAAAGGATAATCCGGTATGGAAATGTATGCTCCTGATGGTAATCGGTGGAATTCTGGTCGTAAAGGGCAGTGATTTTGCTGTCAGCGGAGCAACGGAGATTGCCCGTTATTTTGGCATGAGTGAGAGATTTATCGGGCTGACAATTGTTGCACTGGGAACATCTCTTCCGGAACTTGTCACATCAGTAACAGCTGCCAGAAGAGGAAATACAGGAATTGCCATTGGAAATATAGTCGGAAGCAATATTTTTAATATTTTGTTTGTTATCGGTACAACAGCACTCATCTGTACTGTGCCGTTTGAGAGCAAATTTATTATTGATACTGTAATTGCAGTTCTGTGCGGAGTAATACTCTGGATTGGTACATTCAGACATAAAGAATTAAGAAAACCCTGTGGTGTGGTTATGCTGTTGTGTTATGTCGCATATTTCCTGTATTTATGTCTGGTATAACGAATAATTGCCTTTCGCAACCTCCGCAGGGGACTTACTTGATTCGATTAAAATAAGAAATGGAATAAAGTATATTATGGATAATTATGAAAAACAGGTATATATAGGAAGAGAGTTGTTTTTAAAATATGATCAGGATAAGCTGATAAAGAAATATGGTTTGAAACACGATGAAGAATATCTGTATTTGAAATATATTGGAACAGAATATCGGATCAATCGCAGAAACGGTGCTATTGAATATGCCACAGGCGAAGAATGGACGGACTGCAGAGAATATACAGTTGTTATGACAATCTATGATTTTCTCTGCTGTTCCGGGCAGGAGATACTGCCTCCTCTTACCGGGCAGTGGCAGCCTGTGGGCAGGTTTGTAACTGCCGGGAGCAGTCCGTCAACAGATCCTTTTGTGGAAAAGTATGCAAGAGCATTTTCCGGCAAAGTGGAAGAGGTAAAGCAGGCCTGTATCTGTCTGGGAGGAAAGCAGACGAAGCGTCTGGCAGGGGCAGATCTGACATTTGAAATGCCTGTTCTTCCGGATTTCTCTGTGTTGCTTCAGTTCTGGGATGGGGATGAAGAATTCCCGCCAAAGATCTTATTGTTGTGGGATAAAGTATCGTTATCATATCTTCATTTTGAGACGACCTATTATCTTCAGGGGGATCTTCTGAAGGCTATACTGCAGACAATCGGCTGAATACACTGTAGCCGATCCCTCGGAGGGGATATATGGAAGCGGATAAATATGTCCCTCAGGAAATTTTAAATACTACAGATTTCTGATACAGGATTTGTGCAGTTACGCAAATTTATACTATAGAAACAACAGGGTACAAACCATATTTAACCGAATCAAGTAAGTCCCCTGCTTCAATTGCGAGAAGCAATAAGCAGTGGGTGGGACTTGCTTGTATCAGGAGGGGTACAAGCCCCTCCTGATAAACTGCGGAGCAGTTATTCGGTTATGAGCAAGTAGCGAAAGCGGATTGCGAATATCCGATTGACTCAAGGGAGGCAGCTTTGCAATACGAATTTCTGAAAAACTTTCCAAAACGAATGAAAAATGTAGGTCTGTACGGTGCTCTTATCCAAAACAGTATTCAGAAGACATCCTGGAAACAGTTTGGCTTTCTGAAATTTGATGAACAGATGAATCTTATTTTTGCAGTAATGCTTTATATTATGGAGCAGTCTCTGCGGGAAGAGAACTGTACTATGGATGATATCGGAGCCTATATTGATACCATCAATACCAGGTATCTGGGTAAAGAAATCTCTTATGATGACTGCAGAAAATTAGGAGATTTTGTTGTCAATGTGATCTTATCAAATGAAGGCCGTGCCATGTATTTTGACGGCTATGATTTTGAAGAGAACGATTATCATGTCATGCATATCAGCTATGTGGCGAACCGGATCGTGTATCTGGATCAGGAGGTTCGCAGAACTTCTTATTATCTTACAGACGACGGATACAATCTGATACTTTCCACCCTTGAAATAGAAAATAATATGAAGCTTACCATCCATGAAATGATCTTCCAGATGCATCTGGAAAAACAGAGCTATGATAAGGCTGTGGATGAGATTAAGAATGTTTTTAACCTGATGCGCATCCAGCTTCAGAAGATTCAGGAAGCTATGGGAAAAATCCGCAGAAATGCCCTGAATTATTCAGTAAAGGATTACGAGGAAATCCTTCTGGAGAATCTGGATACGATCAGTGACACAAAAGAAAAATTCCAGAAATACCGGGAACTGGTGCGAAGCAGGGTAAAGAAACTGGAAGAAGAGAACATCAATGTGCGCCGTCTGGGCGAAAAGGAAGAGGAGAACCTGGAAAATCTCCGTATTATTGAGAGTTACCTGAACAGAACCATTGATGAGCACCAGAAAATCCTGAGCAGTCATTTTGACCTGAAGGCACTTTATACCAGAGAACTGGAAGCATTGTCGCAGATGTCACTGATCCGGAGATTTTCCATGCGCAATGATTTCTATGATAAAGTGCTGGAGAATCCGTCGGCACTGGGAAATCTGGACTATTTTTTAAGACCGCTGTTCAACCGGGAACCGGATAAGGTTTATAACCTGAATAAAGCCTTATTATATCAGAAACCGTCTGTTAGAAATGAGGACGAGGACACTGAGGAGATGCTGGATTTTGACGAAGATGCATATCTGAAAGAGCAGGAAGAGAAACGCAGACAGAAGCTGAAACGTTATGAAAGCAGTCTGGGATTTCTGCTGGAGCAGGCATCTGAAAAAGGTGAAATTTCCCTTTCTGATATCTGGAAAAATATTCAGGAGAATGAGAAAAATGCAGAAGAAATGCAGCAGCAACTGATCCCAAATGTTGAAATTTTTAAAGAGATCATGGTGGAGCTGATACGGAATAAAGAGATCAATATGGAAGCACTGAAAAAGGAACGAAGTGAATTTATCCAGGATCAGACAGCAGATTTTCAGCTCAACGAAATGCTGCTCCAGCTTTCTGAAGAAAGATTTTCAGATAAAAAAATCGGTAAAATAGAGATATACAGGATAGAAGACGGAAGCACAGTCACCTTTGACAATGTTTTCAGCGAAAACGGAGTGAAAAAAAGCATTCGATGTTCTAATATCCTGATCCGAATCATGAGAAATGAGGAATAATAGATATGGCATACGAAGCAGAGGAAATCCGCACTAGTCAGGAGATATTTTATTATCTCTTGGAACATCATGAGCTGCGGGAAGAAGATGAGTTGCTTTTATATAAGGCATATGCAGAAGAAGAAACAATCAGGAATCTGGTGAAATCTCAGGGTGATATCGCCGGCTGCAATATCGAACGATACGGGAATGTGATTTATCTGATTCCCAAAGAGGAGAACAATTTCCTTGGTTTTTCCAAGCAGCAGCTTAAAAGTACACTGTGCAAATCCGGGGCAACGGACAAGGATTATTATCTGTCACAGTTTGTAATCCTTACGCTGCTGGTAGAATTCTTTGACGGACAGGGGAGCAGCAGTAAATCCAGAGAATATATGCGAGTGGGAGATCTTATGAACTGTCTTTCTGCCCGCCTGAAGGAAGGGGCAGCAGAAGAGACTGCCACTGAAGAGGATGAAGATGGAAAGAACTCCAAAGATACCGCAGGGATTTCTTTCAAAATCCTTTACGAAACCTATGAGGCACTGAAGTCTGATGACAGAGGTTCCAGGATGAAGACAACCAAGGAAGGCTTTATCTACAATATCCTGATGTTCCTTCAGAAACAGGGACTGATCGAGTATGTGGTGCAGGATGAGATGATAAAAACAACCAGAAAACTGGATAATTTTATGGACTGGAATCTTCTGAACCAGAACAATTACCAGCGGGTTCTGAGAGTACTGGGGGTGGCAAAAGATGAGTAAGATTAATGCAGTGCGTCTGATCAACGTGAATTATAATAACAATGCATACCGTATCAGCGATGAAACTCTGCACTTTAATGGAGAAAGCACACTGATCTCTCTGCAGAACGGCGGTGGGAAATCTGTTCTTGTCCAGATGCTGACTGCGCCCTTTGTGCATCCAAGATATCGCAATACCAAAGACCGATTATTTGAAAGCTATTTTACTACCAATAAGCCATCCTTTATCCTGGTGGAATGGGCACTGGATCAGGGAGCAGGCTATGTTCTCACAGGTCTTATGGTCAGAAAATCCCAGGATATGGAAGAGGACAGAAAAGAGAATCTGGATATTATTGGAATTGTCAGTGAATATCAGAGCCCCTGTATTCAGGATATCCACCACCTTCCTGTAGTGGAAAAAGGCAAAAAAGAGATGATCCTGAAGAATTTTAACTCCTGCAGGCAGCTTTTTGAAACCTACAAAAAAGACAGGGATATGAAGTTCTTTTATTATGATCTGACAAACTATGCCCAGTCCCGCCAGTACTTCGATAAGCTGATGGAATATCAGATTAATTATAAAGAATGGGAAACCATTATTAAGAAAATCAATCTGAAGGAATCCGGTCTGTCAGATCTTTTTGCTGACTGCAGAGATGAAAAAGGACTGACAGAAAAATGGTTTCTTGAGGCTATTGAGAGCAAGCTGAATAAGGACAAAAACCGCATTAAAGAGTTCCAGTCTATTCTGGAAAAATATGCAGGACAGTATAAGGATAACCGTTCCAAAATCAAACGGCGAGACACGATCCGTCAGTTTAAGGAAGAAGCAAATGGGATTCAGACTCAGGCAGAAGAGTATCAGAATGCGGAGACAGAGGAAGGAAAACAGCAGAATAAAATTGCCTGGTTTATCCATGATGTAAATGGACTCTTAAGCCAGACTGAGAAAGCTCATGATCATGCAAAAGAAGTGCTGGAAGGTCTGGATCAAAAGCTTTCCAGAGTAGAATACGAGGAGCTTTCCAGCCAGGTCTATGACTATGAGGAAGAGAAGAATCTTCATATCGGAAATCGTGATATGATCGATATGGAGCGTGAAAACCTTCAGGGACAGGCAGAACAGACAGAGAAGAAGCTTCATATTCTCCAATGTGCCAGACAGCAGGATTCTGTATCAGAAGAAAAAGGGGAACTGGATCTTCTCAGGGAGAAAATCGCAGTTGCCAGACAGCAGGGAGCTGATCTGGAGCCGGAGAGAAAAGTACTTGGCCTGACCTTGAAAAACATTTTTGAAGAACGTATTCAGGATAACAGACAACAGCAGGAAAACCTGTCTGAAAATATACAGAAAAAGGGAAAAGAAGCACAGGATGAGGCGAAAAGATCCGAGGAACTGGAAGAAAAGATCCGTGACTGCTTTGGCAGAAAAGGAAAACTGGAAAGTCAGATAGAATCCTATACCCGTCTGGAAAACCAGTATAATGCCAAGTATCAGGAAGAATTAGTACGAAATATTCTGGGAATCTATGAAGCCGGAACACTGGAAATCCGTCGACAGATGTACGAACAGGAACTGGAAAAAACAGTGAGGGAACGTACAGAAAATCAGAAGAAATGGGAAGCTGACAAGGAACTGATACGACGTCAGGAGCGCAGTCTGGAGGATAAGAAAGAGGCTCTGATTCATAAAAAGTCAGAGACAGAGAACCAGGAACATACCTATCAGCTCTATCAGAATGAACTGGAAATAAGGAAGAATATCCTGAAATATCTGGATATGGAGGAACGCTATCTTCTGGATACTGACAGGATACTGGAGAACTCTGGGCGAAAGCTGCGTGAGCTGGAGGAGCTGCGGCGAAATCTGGAAAAAGAAGAGGATTCTCTGGAAAAAGAATATTTAAGCCTTACCAGCGGAAAGGTCCTGGAGCTTCCTGAGGAGCTGGAGAAAGAACTGGATGATTTGGGAATCCACACAGTTTATGGTATGGAATGGCTGAAAAAGAACGGATACTCCCAGAAGAAAAACCAGATGCTGGTCCGTAAGAATCCATTTCTGCCATATGCTCTGATCCTTACCCGTCAGGAAATCGAGAAGCTGGGACGAAACGACAGAAACGTCTGCACATCCTTCCCTGTGCCTATTGTAGAGCGTGAGAAAATAGAAGAATTTCAGGAAAAGTACACAGACAAAATCGTAAATTTCCCTGGAATCAGCTTTTATATTCTGTTTAATGAAAACCTCCTGGATGAAGAAAAGCTTCAGGCAATGATCTGGGAGAAAAAGAAAGAACTGGAGAAGCTAAATCAGGCTGTAGATCAGCGCAAAAAGGAATACGCAGAGTATTTTCAGCGTCAGGAAACCCTGAAAAATCAATCTGTGACAAAAGAAAAATGGGAAGAAATCCAGGAGCTTCTGAAAACTCTTGAGGAAGAGAAAAAATCTCTGGAAAAGGATATCCGTGATGCAGCACAGGAGCTTGACAGCCTGAAAACAGCACATGAAAAGCTGCAGAATCTGCTCATAAAATCCGCTGCAGAAATTGACCGTCAGAAACAGCGTCTGGAAGATTTTTCCCAGCTGGAAAAAGATTACGCTTTCTATGAAAATAATCGAAATGAGCTTGAAAAATGTAAAAAGGATGAAACTCGTTTCCGGGAAAACCAGAAGCTTGCAAAGGACAGACAGGAAAAGCTTCTGGAGGAGAAAATGACTCTGGAGCATAATCTGAATATGCTGGAGAGAGAAAAAGACAGACTGGATGAAAAACACACCAGATATGCGTCATATGAGGCAGACAGCAGGGAGTCAGATAAAGTTAAGAAACAGCAGAGTCAGCAGTTTGGATTTGACAGTATGTCAACGGAGCAGATGGAAGCGCGTTATGAGGCAATTACCTCTGTCCTTTCACAGGAACTGAAGAATCTGGAAGAGCAGGAGAGAAGATCTGCCGCACGTTACCAGAGGGAAAAGGAAGACCTGGATTATCTTCAGAAAAAATATCACTTAAAGCCTGAACAGTGGTCCGGCGTGATCTATGACAGAAAAGAAGAGTCACACCAGGAGGGTGTGCTGGAAGATTTCCGCAGAAAAATCCAGACAAAGGATATGCAGTGGAATGATGCAGACAAAAAGGCTGCAGTGGCCCAGAGTAAGATCAGCGAACTGACAAAAAGAATTCATTCTGTCTGTGGTATGGAGAAACCTGTGCCAAAGGATGAGATTCAGGGACAGGATTTTCAGGCAAGGAAAAACCAGCTTCTTTATGAGAAGAAAGAAGAGAAGAAACAGGAGGAGTTTTTAAGCGGAAAGCTTCGCAGCTATGAAGAGAATCTGACTGCTTTATCAGAGTATAATGAACTGATTCCTGTAGACGCAGAAGACCACGAGCCGGTTTCGGAGAATCTGTCTGCGGAAGAATTAAGAAATTGCAAGGGAATCCTGATCAGGGATTATAATCAGAAAATGCGGGATACCAGACAGAAGAAGGAAGAACTGGTGCGGACATTGAATAAGATTGTCCGTATGGAAAGCTTTCAGGATGATTTTTACAGGAAACCGCTGGAACAGATGCTGGAGCTTTCCGATGATGCAGTGCGTGTCCTGACTCAGTTAAAAACTACAGTGCAGTCCTATGACAGCCTTATGGAGAAGCTGGAGGTCGATATTTCTGTAGTAGAAAGGGAGAAGGAACGTATCACAGAACTTCTGGAGGATTATGTCCGGGAAATCCACAGTAACCTTGGAAAAATCGACCATAATTCAACCATCACCATCAGGGAAAGAAATATCAAAATGTTAAAGATCCAGCTTCCGGACTGGGAAGAAAATGCAGGGCTTTATCGTCTGCGCTTGGAAGACTTTATTGATAAGATCACCATGGAAGGCGTGGAACTTTTCGAGAAAAATGAAAATGCACAGGAGTTTTTCGGTTCCGGTATTACTACCAGAAATCTCTATGATCAGGTGGTAGGAATCGGAAATGTACAGATCCATCTTTATAAGATCGAAGCCCAGAGAGAGTATCCGATTACCTGGAAGGAGGTTTCCAGAAACTCAGGCGGAGAAGGATTCCTGTCTGCATTTGTAATCCTGTCTAGCCTTCTGTATTATATGAGACGGGATGATACGGACATTTTTGCAGATAAAAATGAGGGAAAGGTTCTGATCATGGACAACCCGTTCGCACAGACCAATGCCTCCCATCTGCTGATCCCACTGATGGATATGGCAAAAAAGAGCAACACACAGCTTATCTGTCTTACCGGTCTGGGCGGAGAGTCCATCTATAATCGTTTTGACAATATATATGTGCTGAATCTGATCGCTGCAAGTCTGAGAGGCGGTACGCAGTATCTGAAAGCTGAACATAAAAGAGGGAAAGAACCGGATGAACTTGTCACTGCAAGAATTGAAGTGGGGGATCAGATGGAGCTGTTGTTTTAACTAAATCAGGTAAGTCCCTTGCAGAGACTGCGAAAAGTAAACTGCAGGGGATTTTTTTTATTTTTTGTAACGTTTCTTCTGTCTGTGACTTAGTTATATAGAAAGACATCAGATAAAATAATGATACAGCAGACAGGAGGATCATCATGAAACGATATTTTGGAATATTCAATGCAGATGAAACAAAATCAGGACCATGTTCAGACATTCAATGGAAGAAGACCGGGCTATTAAAAATCCCGAAAGATGCAGTAGGATAATAAAAAATACACGGAGCAGGAATGGAAAAATCAGAAATCGAAACAATCTACCGTAAGTATTTCCATGATGTCTTTCTCTATATCCGGGCACTTTCCGAAAATGAAAGTCTGGCAGAGGAGATCACCCAGGAAACATTCCTGAAGGCAATGAATAATATTGAGAAATTTGACGGCAGGAAGGATATCCGTGCATGGCTATTTGTAATTGCGAAGAATACATATTTCCGCTATTGCAGGCGAAATAAAATCTATGTGGGTGAAGAATTTTCAGAAATAATGCAGGATTCCATGCAGGATACATCCCCGGCCGTACTGGATCAGATCGTGCAGGATGAGACAGTTCGGAATCTCAAACGCTATGCAGAACTGATACCGGAACCCTACAGGGAAGTATTTCACCTGCGGATATACGGTGAGCTCTCCTTTGAGCAGATCGGAAAATGCTATCAGAAAAGTGCAGGATGGGCAAGAGTAACTTACCATCGTGCACGCCAGATGATACGAGCACAGATAAGTCAGGAGGAAAAGTAACATGGAAAAAATAAACTGTAATGTGATCCAGGATATTCTGCCATTATACATTGATGATGTGGTAAGTGATGACACAAAAGAACTTGTAGAAGAACATCTGCAAAACTGCGAAATCTGCCAACGAGTATATCATGAGACAAAGGCAGACCTTGAAAATGATATGAAAATCTCTGCACAGACAAAAGAAAGCAGCCATGAAGCAAATGATCTGAAGAGTTTCAGAAAGTTTTTAAAGAAAAGAAAGATAAAAACAATCCTGCTTTCCATAGCAGCAACCATAGTTTGCTTTGTGGCAGTGTTCACGTTCATGAATAAACATGTCACATATATCAGCTACAAAGATGCAGGGATAACTATTATTGAGGATAATAAAGATGAAGTAACATATAGAACAAATATAAAAGGAAATTATCGCTGGAGAACATCCTTAGACAGGGAAACAGGTGTAATGACTATCCATTTTGAACAGAGCTTGTGGGAAAAATATGTAAGCTGTATTTTTTATCCATATGATCATCTTCATGATATTCTGAAAAAAGATGAGATAAAAGAAGTGTATGTAGATAAGGATGGAACGACAACAACAATCTGGGAAGCTCAGGAGGAAGAACAGAAAGCTTATTTATCTGAAGAACATACAGAGCCGTTAGGATAAAATATTAGAGTATTTTTCAAACACGCTCTAAAATATGAAAGCGAATTTTAGAGATTTCTATAGGTTATAAGGATTTATAAAGAGGTTGTCATGGAAGGCAGCCTCTTTTTGTAATTGCTGATGGACATTCTCTTTCCATATGTTACAATAGAACAAGAATATGGAAAGAAAGACAGGAAACCTAACTATGAAAAAACAACTAAATTATGCAGATATCATAAAGGAAGCGCTGATCCTGACAGGTGCGGTAGCAATCATTGCGGCAGCAGTTTATTTCTTTCTGGTGCCGAGCCATACCTCTGTAAGCAGTATCTCCGGTCTTGGTATCGTGTTATCAAACTTTGTACCTTTACCATTGTCTGCAATCACCATGATTTTGAATGTGGTACTTCTGATCATTGGCTTCATCACCTGCGGACGCGAATTTGGCGTAAAAACGGTTTACACCAGTATCGTTCTGCCCCTGTTTCTAGGACTATTTGAGAAAGTATTCCCGGATTTTGGCTCTATGACCAACAGTCAGGAACTGGATGTGCTGTGCTATATTCTGGTAGTTAGTGTAGGACTGAGCATTCTTTTTAACAGAAATGCATCCTCAGGCGGACTGGATATTGTGGCAAAGATCATGAACAAATATCTTCACATGGAACTGGGAAAAGCAATGTCTCTTTCCGGTATGTGCGTGGCTCTTTCAGCAGCGCTTGTATATGATAAGAAGACAGTGGTGCTGAGTATTCTCGGAACATACTTTAATGGTATGGTTCTGGATCACTTTATCTTTGACCATAATATTAAACGTCGTGTCTGCGTCATCACTCAGAAAGAGGAAGAACTGCGTAAATTCATTATCGAAGATCTGCACAGCGGAGCGACGATCTATGAAGCGACAGGTGCCTATAATATGAAGAAACGCAATGAGATCATCACGATCGTAGACAAAACAGAATATCAGAAGCTGATGGCTTACATCAATCATGAAGATCCAAAGGCCTTTGTGACGGTTTACAATGTATCGGATATGCGCTATCAGCCAAAGCTGTGAGAAATATTATGGCAGGAAAGCTGTGGGTATGATAGAATAGCAGGGTGATTATATAACCATAAAGAGATTATGGTAGAAAGAGGATGAAAGATGAGAAAAGGAAAAGGAATTGCCTTGCTTCCCATTGGTGTATTTCTTGTATTATACCTTGGACTGGGCATTTTGTTTGAGTATGTGATGGAAATCCCCATGGGATTTTATAATGTGCCGATCGTAGTAGCATTTCTGGCTGCAATCCTGGTTGCCTGTCTGCAGAACAGAGCACTGGATTTTGATAAGAAACTGGAAATCATGGCACAGGGAGTTGGGGACAAAAATATCATCACTATGCTTTTGATCTTCCTTGCAGCCGGATCTTTTGTAGGAGTTGTGGGAAGAAGCAGTGCTGAGAGTGTTGCATATTGTATGCTGAGTCTGATACCTGCCAGATTTTCAGTATCTGTGCTGTTTATAGTTGCCTGTTTTGTGTCTGTGTCCATGGGAACCTCTGTGGGAACCATTACCCTACTGACACCGATCGCAGCAGCAGTTTCCACAGCATCAGGATTTGATCTGGCATTTTGTGTGGCTTCTGTTATGGGTGGAGCTATGTTTGGAGACAATCTTTCTTTTATTTCAGATACGACGATTGCTGCATGTAATGGTCAGGGATGTGAGATGAAAGACAAATTCAGGGAAAACTTCTGGATCGCTCTTCCAGCAGCTGTTGCCACGCTGATTTTAATTCTGATCCTGTCATTTCAGACAGAAATCCAGGGTCGTGTGATCCAGCCCTATCATCTGACACAGGTAATACCGTATGTGCTGGTATTAATCGGAGGAATTGTTGGGATCAATGTGTTTGTGGTATTGCTGACAGGAATCGTATCCGGAGCATTTATCATGCTGATCGGAGGACATACCACACCTGTAGAGATTCTGAAAAATATGGGATCCGGTGTATCCGGAATGTTTGAGACCTGTATGGTGGCAATCCTGGTAGCTGCAATGTGTGCGCTGATTCGTGAATATGGTGGATTCGATGCGCTTCTTGGCTGGATCCATAAAATTTTCCGCGGAAAGAAGGGCGGACAGCTTGGAATGGGACTTCTGGTAGGGACTATGGATATTGCCACTGCCAATAATACAGTGGCAATTGTAATGGCAAACCCTATCGCAAAGGAAATGGCAGAGGAGTATGGGATTACACCGAGAAAGACAGCTTCCATACTGGACACTTTTTCCTGTGTTTTCCAGGGAGTGATTCCATATGGTGCACAGATGCTGGTTGCAATCTCAGCAGTGAACGAACTGGGTGATGAGATTTCTGCATTTCAGATCATGCCGAAATTATTTTATCCCATGTTATTGCTGCTCAGCTCTCTGATCACAATTATGAGAGGTTCAGACCGTACAGGAGCTTAAAAGATTCCCCCTGCCGGAAGCTATATTTTTTTCAATTTCTTTCAAAAAATACTTGACCTTCCTCCTTGTGGAAGCAGTATAAAGGAAGCACAGACAGGGCAGTAGAGCAGCGGATCGGCTGTATCTGCTGTCAGGAAAGCAAGAGGTAACAGAATGAAGATCAAACAGGTGGAAGAGCTGGTAGGCATCACCAGAAAGAATATCCGTTTTTATGAAGAGCAGGGCCTCCTGAATGTGGAGCGTGCAGAGAACGGATACCGGGAATATCATAGGGCAGACATTGCCAGACTTCAGGAAATCAAATTATTCCGGAAGATGGATATTTCCATAGAAGAGATGAGAGCTCTTTTTGAAAAGAGGAAAAGCCTGCAGTTTTGTCTGGAACAGCACCTGGGAGAACTGGAACGCCGCAGGGAGGGCCTTGTGAAAATGCAGGAAATGTGTGAGCGCCTGATTGCAGAGCATCAGTCCCTGGATACCTTGAATGCCGAGAACTGTCTGGAAGAAATCGAGCAGATGGAGAAAGAGGGTGCAAGGTTTATGGATATAAAGAAAACAGATATCCGTAAGAAAAGAAGGACAGGAGCGATCATTGGAGCAGTAGTCATGATCCTGTTTATGGGATTTGTGATAGGGCTTATGCTGTGGGCCAATACACAAGATCCCATACCGGCCGGACTGCTGATATTTCTGATCGCCATACCGGTTGTGATCATCGGAGGAATCCTGGCAGCACTTGCAGGACGCATGAAAGAGATTGAAGGAGGAGAAGAGGATGAAGCTTCTAAGTATTGAATACATTCCGGGTGTAGAGTTTGAGGCACTGGGAATTGTAAAGGGAACAGTTGTACAGACAAAAAATGTAGGAAAAGATTTCATGGCAGGGATGAAGACCCTGGTAGGCGGGGAAATCACAGGTTATACGGAAATGCTCAATGAGGCAAGACAGATTGCCACCAAGCGTATGGTAGATGAAGCTAAAGAGATGAATGCGGATGCTGTGATCGGTGTAAAATACGGCTCCTCCCAGGTAATGTCAGGGGCAGCAGAAGTGATCGCATATGGAACTGCAGTGAAGTATAAACAGGATTAAAAATTAAGAACAAGAGCAGAGAACGCATAAAGAGATCTTAAGTAAAGCAGAAAATCCGTAATGAAGGCTGGGAAAGGAAATTTAACGTATGAAGATTGAAGGAAATCAGAAGGAATTAGACGCAATGGCTGAGTTTCATAAAGGAAACCGCGCAGAGGGTCTGCGTCTGCAGGAGGAATTCGCGGCAGAATTTCGTGAAGAATACAAGGAGAAGGATCACTGTTCCTGCCAGAAAGCCTGTCGTTATCACGGAAACTGCAAGGAATGTGTGGCAATCCACAGAGCACACCAGGAACATGTTCCTAACTGTATGCGGCCTCTGCTCAATAAGAAGTTGAAACTGTTATCAGAGCTGACAGAACATACGCTGGCAAATGAGATAGAAGCACCGCATGAAATCCTGAGAAAGCCATCAAAAAGCTGAAAAATTCAGAAAATGCACTGGAAATAAAACGATGAAAGGCATAAAAGAGATATTAATATGAGCGATAATAAGAATGTAAATCAGGACAAAGGTCTTCAGGGAAATGAAAAAATAGAGCAGGCGATCGCTGCTCTGCAGCAGGAAGCCACTCAGGAAATGCTGGCACATACACTGACTGTAATCCGTAGACGAATGAGAGAAAACGGCCAGTTTATCCTTTCAGTAGAACCGCCCACAGGAGACAACCAGCTCCGGATCGGCACAGTGAAAACCGGAGATGGAAAAGTCTGGTGGGCGGCATTTACAAGCTTTGAGGAAGAACTGAAAGGCGGCGGAAGCGTACAATCCACTTTTCTGACAGACATAGATCAGCTTTTTCATTCAGCATTACAGGTAAATGAGATTGAGGGAATTATTCTTAACCCATGGAATCGGACGATCATGCTCGATAAGAACCTGATTAATATTATATTGGGAAATATATGAAGCTATGTAAAGAACTCTCATGTTCAGTTAAATAAAAGTCCTCATTGTTTATCCTTTTTACAATTTCTGCAAAGTTATGCGATAGTTAAAAATGGATAACTAAAACTTCCCACACCGATACGGTGTGTTGAACCTTGAAAATTCAATATTTCAGCCAATAAAAAAGGCACAAACCTGTTCCGTTTGGTATAATGGAATTGACTAGAAACCATTTTTACAAAGGAGATTTATGCCATGTCCAGTATACCACAAAACCATTTCGATGAGAACGACTTAATTGACTGTGTTCAGAGATTTTTTTCCAAACATCATGTTGGCAAGCTTCTTGCCAGATGTAATGGGATGAAAGAAAAAGGTGTTTCACCTGTTTCTCTGCTTCGTTATAAACTCAGCAATATTTTTGTCGGAAGAAGTATGTATATGCAGCAACGGACTGGCTCTTTTAAGGAAGATTTTTCAAAGAACACTTTTTATCGTTTCCTTAATTCGGTAAAAAAAAACTGGCTCCGTTTTACTTCTCTTCTTGCTGCTGATATCGTAAATAATGATCTGAAAGATCTAACGGATGATAACAGGAAAAATGTTTTCATCATTGATGACAGCCTTTTTAATCGTACCAGCTGCAAGAAAACAGAACTGGCATCAAAGGTTTTCGACCACACCGATATGCATTTCAAAAAAGGTTTTCGGATGCTTACCTTAAGCTGGAGTGATGGAAATACACTGATTCCGGTAAACAGCTGCCTGTTAGCATCTGCAAAAGATACAAATATCATCGGTCCGGTAAAGAACTTTGATAACAGAACCATTGCAGGGAAAAGACGCAAGCTTGCTCAGACAAAATCGCCTGAAGCAATGATGACCCTGTTAGATACTGCCCTCAGTGCAGGACTGAAAGCTGATTATGTCCTTTTTGATTCCTGGTTTTCCAACCCGGCACAGATCACAGCCATCCATTCAAAAAATATGGATGTGATTGCTATGATTAAGAAAAGCAGCCGTATCAAATATTCATACTGTGGTGAGCAGTTGAATATCAAAGAGATCTATTCCCGGAACAAAAAACGCCGTGGCAGATCAAAGTATCTGCTTTCTGTTGACGTTATGGTAGGAAAGGAGAATCCTATTCCAGCGAAAATCGTTTGCGTAAAGAACAAAGCGAATCGCAAGGACTGGCTTGCTTTTATCTGTACAGATACGCCCCTTTCCGAAGAAGAAATTATCCGTATTTATGGAAAGCGCTGGCAGATTGAGGTTTTCTTCAAAGCCTGCAAATCTATGCTGAATCTGATTGGAGAATGCCATAGTTTATCCTATGATGCACTGACGGCCCACGTGGCCATTGTGTTTACCAGATATATGTTACTTGCAATGGAGCAGCGTCAAAATGAAGATCAGAGAACTCTTGGTGAGTTGTTCTTCTTCCTTGTTGATGAAATGGCAGACATTACTTTCAGTAGATCACTTGGCATCCTGATGGATGCCTTAATGGCAAGCCTTCAGGAAATCTTAAAGCTCAGTGATGAGCAATTGACAGCTTTTACTGCTGATTTCGAATCAAGACTACCGAAATAT
This sequence comes from Blautia sp. HCP3S3_B11, assembly GCF_052064435.1. Classification (NCBI taxonomy): domain Bacteria; kingdom Bacillati; phylum Bacillota; class Clostridia; order Lachnospirales; family Lachnospiraceae; genus Blautia; species Blautia sp. HCP3S3_B11. Next base: position 193,102 of record NZ_JBQHVP010000003.1, on the reverse strand, counting down.
CTGCGTAATGCACTCCATCCAGAGGCTGTAGTGGCATAAATCGCTATTTTGTTAGCTGAAGTATTGAATTTTCAAGGTGCGAAGCCCATTTTAGGTATGGGAAGTCTTAGTGGATAAATACTGAGGACTTTTCTGCTTATCGGGAGTTTCCCATTTTGTTTAATTCAGGTAAGATTGTAACCAGCATGGTAATAAAACACAGAGAACCACCGATCACATTGGATACCGGTTCTGCCATAAAAACGCCATCTGTGCCCATGTGTAATCCATAGGGCAGGAAATAAGTCAGCGGAACCACAATAAATACTTTACGAAGCAGGGAGAAAAAAATCGCCTGCTTTTTTTTATTTAATGATTTAAACACTGTCTGACCAATATACTGCAGATCCATAAAAATAAAGGCTGCGAAGTAAAGCTTCAGTGCAGGAACTGCATCCTTTAATAGCAGTTTGTCTGAACTGAAGATCCCGATCAGAAATTCAGGGGCAATGAGAATAACGCTCCACATGATACCTGTATAAATCAGAACCATAATGATTAGAACAACCCCTGCTTTCTTTACCCTGTCAGGACGTCTGGCTCCGTAATTGTAGCTGAGAACAGGAGAGGTTCCCTCATTGATCGCATGGATAGGTGTCTCCACCATCTGGCGAACACTGGATATAATAGTCATGACAGAGATATAAATATCACCGCCTGTCACGGAAAGAACATTATTGCAGCAGATACTTACCAGGCTATTAGTCAGCTGCATGATAAATCCGGCAGACCCCAGACTGATGATATCCCTGGCATGTCTGGTGCACTCAGAAATCTCATTTATATGAATCCATCTTACCTTCAATTCTGATTTTCCATGAAGAAAATAAAATACAAGCAAGGCAGAGAGAATCTGAGAGATGACAGTAGCAATCGCTGCACCCTTAATCCCCATATCCAGAACAAAAATAAAAATCGGATCAAGAATAATATTTGCCACTGCACCGACTGTTACTGACAGCATACCGATAATGGCATATCCCTGTGCATTGATAAAAGGATTCATTCCTGTTGCTATCATGGAAGGGAGAGTACCCAGAAGGTAAATCATCAGATAGGGATACGCATAAACCAGAGCATCATCTGAAGCACCAAACAGAGTCAGTAAGGGGCGGGCAAAAAGAAATCCGATCAGCATCAGCACAGCAGCACTTCCACATAACATGGTGAAAGCAGTATTCATGATCATGTCAGCAGTCCTGGAATCTCCTTTTCCGCGGTTGATAGAGAAAATTGGTGCACCTCCGGAACCAAAGAGATTACTGAAAGCAGTAATGATCATGATGATCGGAAAGCATAAGCCCACAGCGCCAAGTGCAGTTGTTCCTATATCATGGATCCTGGCGATATAGATACGGTCCACAATGTTGTATAAAAGATTCAATATCTGCGCTACCAGCATGGGAAGTGCAGCACTTAATATATTGTTGGTTACAGTTCCATTTTCAAAATCAATTCGTTTCATTATAAATCTTCCTAAGTTTAAAACTTTTATCGTGCATATAAGTATATCATAAAGTAAACAGAAATTCACTCTGATACAGTGGTGTTGGAACAAAATATTCTCTGAAATTGTCATAAGTCATGATACAGAGAATAAAAAAGCATTTTTTATCCATACTATTTTCATGTAACAAAATACAGTATTTCTTAAAAAAGGAGACAACAGACTATGATTTTAAAAGAAAAGGAACGTTCAGTAATCGAAGATCTTCAGACACAAGAGAAAAGCTGTGTGGAAAAGTATGGAAAATACGCAGAACAGGCCAGAGACCCGGAGCTTAAAAATCTTTTCCGGAATATCCAGCAGGAAGAACAGAAGCATTATGAGTCTTTGTCAATGATTCTTTCCGGAAGTGTGCCTGAATGTAACTGTAATGACAGATCAGGCAGAGATTATCAGCCAAAAGCGGTCTATACAGCTATGAGTTCACCGGAAGACAAAGAGCACGATGCGTTTCTTGCAACAGACTGTATTGGTACAGAGAAGCTGGTGTCAGGAACATACAATGATGATGTATTTGCCTTTGGCGATAGTGGTGTACGCAAGCTGTTGGCTGATATACAGATTGAGGAGCAGAATCATGCGGAGATGCTGTATAAGTATAAAACAGTGAATGGAATGGCATAACAGCGAAAATTCCCAGATGACTCTGAGAGGAAAATCCCAGATAAGTGGAGATTTCAATATAAGAATAGGGGGAATAAGCCAGAAGATTCCTGGTAAGCTTTACCTTTTCCTGCAAAATGAAATCCGTAAGAGTAACGTTTTCACATTGCCTGAATAGTTCAGAAAGATAATTCGCATTCAGATGCAGATACTCTGCAATATCCTGGATGCGGATTTTTTCGTGTAAATGTTTGAAAATGTAATCTTTGGACTGTTCCACCCAGATATTTTTGGAGGTAATATCAGAAAGAAGTCTATGAAGCAAGAATCAAGATCCATCGTTCTGAGTACATTACAGAAAGAGACTTCACAAGAATTAAATCCATGGGAATGGATGCAGTGAGAATCCCGGTTCCATATTTCATTTTCGGTGACAGAGAACCATTCATCGGATGTATTGAAAAGTTGAGGACTACTGTAAATAAACATAAGTTAACAGTAAAAAGGATGTCGGATTTGCTCCCGGCATCCTTTTTATATGGGATCATACAGGATAAAATAGTATAAAAAAATGTCAAAATATTTTATTGAAACTCCTCGTGATTTTGCTATGATATAGTAAGATTATGTCGGCAGAAGGTCAGTACTATAGATATATAGTGAATCGGAGACAAAATTCAGAAAGGGGATTTTTACATATGTACACAGGAAACTATGAATGTCTGGAATTATTTGTAAAACCAGAAGCCGGGAAAAAAGGCAGTGTGAGCCTGAAGAAGGTAAAAGAAAACAAAACAGAAATAAAAGAACTGCAGCATATCTATGGGAACTGGATTAAATTCCCGACAGATAAAGATACAGAATACGAGATTACTGCACAGGACTGCACCATTACCTTTGCTTATTTAAGCGAATGTGAAAATATCCTGAAGAATGGAATCTGCGTACTGAATACCACAGATAATTTTAAAGCAATGAATAAAGAAGAATTTTTTAAATTCATTGGCACTCCATACAGAGAGCAGTATCATTTTTCACCGGTTGTGAACTGGAATAATGATCCTAATGGACTTTGCTGGTTTAAGGGTTATTATCATCTTTTTTATCAGCTGAATCCTTTTGGACAGGAGTGGAATAATATGTACTGGGGACATGCAGCAAGCAAGGATATGGTGCATTGGACACATCTTCCGGTTGTGTTAGAGCCTCAGGAAGAAATCCTGGATAATCTTGCAATCAAAGGTGGTGCTTTCTCTGGAAGCGCACTTCCGATGGGAGACGAGGTATACTTCTATCTCACAAGACATATCGGACCTCAGGATGACGGATGGGACACTGTTCAGTATCAGACAATGACAAAGAGTAGCGATATGATTCATTTTGAGCCGGAAAAAGAGATTATCAGGGAGAAACCGGAAGGTACTAACTATGATTTTCGCGACCCAAAAGCAATTAAGATCGGTGAGAAGTATTATATTGTATTAGGTGCATGTATAGATGAAAAAGGAACATTTCTTCTGTACGAATCTGAAGATGCAGAGAACTGGAAATACAGATGTCCTCTGATTACAGAGGAAACAAAGATCAGAACCATAGAGTGTCCCGACTTTTTCCCGCTGGATGATAAATATGTAGCTATGGGCGCATGGATGAGTCATTATGATGAATATGGAAGATTCCAGCAGTGCAGATATTATGTGGGAGACTGGAACGGTGATGCAATGGATGTCCATACACAGCAGTGGGTAGACTTTGGAAGCAATTGCTATGCAGCACAGAGTTTTCAGCATGAAGACCGCAGGATCCTGATTGGTTGGATCAGTGATTTCTATGGGGAGCATATTGCTACAGAGCCGGGAGCTTATGGAAGCATGACTCTGCCAAGAGAACTTCATGTGAAGAATGAACATGTATATACAAAACCTGTAGAGGAAGTTTATACTCTTCTGGGGGATACAGTATATGAAGGCACAGGCCGTGAGATCAAAGTCGGCTCCATTGCAGATAACAGATATTATGCATCTGTATCATTTGAAGAAACAGGAGATTTCAACATTCTTCTTGGTCAGGATGGGGATAAATCCATCAGTCTGACTGCAGAAGGGGGAAAAGTATTCTTTAAAATGGCTGGTGTGAAGAGTGATAAGGTACAGTTTGTTTCTTCTGTGGAGAAATGCAGAAATGCAGAAATTTTTGTAGACGGAAGAACAATTGAGGTATATTTAAATGATGGAGAAGATGTTGGAACCAGACTATTCTACAATAGTAACAGACAGGGGATATTCTGCCTGAACAGTGAAAAAGATGCGCAGGTGAAAATTTGTGAAATGAAATCCATCTGGAAATAAATCAGAGATTTCAGAAATCGGAATCTTAGATTTTTTCGAATATCTGTTTGACTTATGGAAACGTTATAAAAAATGAGGGATAAATAGAAATGACCACATCTATGATAAAGGGCAATCCGCTGAAACTGATGTTACAGTTCGCGTTTCCTTTACTGTTAGGAAACTTGCTGCAACAGACCTATAATATTATTGACGCTGCGATCGTAGGCCAGATTCTTGGCGCAAAAGCACTGGCAAGTGTAGGAGCCAGCAGCAGTATTCAGTTTCTGGTACTGGGATTCTGCATGGGAAGCTGTACAGGCTTTGGTGTTCCTGTAGCTAAATATTTCGGTGCAGAGAAAATAGAAAAAATGCGGGATTATATCTTTAATGGAGCTGTATTATGTGCAGGAATTGCAGTGATCCTTACGATATTATGCAGCGTTTTATGTCCTCAGATATTACATATTCTATCAGTACCGGAGGACATTTATGACAATGCATATAGTTATCTGCTGATCATTTTCCTGGGGATTCCCTTTACGATTTTATATAACTACCTGTCCAGTATTTTGCGATCAGTGGGAGACAGCAGGACACCGTTTATATTTCTGGCGTTATCTGCTGTTCTGAACATTTTTCTGGATTTATTCTGTATCGTAGTGCTGAAACTTGGATGTGCCGGAGCTGCCATTGCAACCATTTCCGCACAGGCGATCAGTGGAATCTTGTGCCTTATTTTTATCATCCGCAAGATGAAACTTCTGTGGCTCAAGAAAGAAAACAGGACAATAAAGGGGGATGCAGTAAAGGAACTTCTGGCAATGGGAATGCCTACGGGACTTCAGTTCTCCATCACAGCTATCGGAAGTATGGTCATGCAGTCTGCCAATAATGGACTTGGAAGTACTTATGTATCCGCATTTACGGCAGCAATGAAGATTAAGCAGTTTACCATGTGTCCGTTCGATGCTATCGCAACCTCTGCTTCTGTATTCTGTAGCCAGAATCTTGGAGCGGGACAGTCTGACAGGATTAAGAAAGGCCTGCGCTGTGGTATTACAGTGGGAGTAGGATATGGTATTGCAGCAGGAATTTTACTGATTTTTGCAGGGCGTACACTTTCCATGCTGTTTGTTGGAAAGAGTGCGGTGGCAGTTTTGGATGCCTCTGCCAAATACCTCAGATGTATGGGATTTTTCTACTGGAGTCTTGGTATTCTCAATGTCGCCCGTATGGTCACTCAGGGACTTGGATATTCTGGTAGAGCCGTTTTCTCCGGCGTAACAGAAATGATCGCCAGAACAGTTGTCTGTCTTGGATTTGTAGAAACTTTTGGCTTTACAGCCATCTGCTTCGCAGACCAGACTGCCTGGATCACAGCAACCTGCTATATTTTCCCGACATGCCTGTGGTGTATCCGTAAATCTACAAAAATGCTTGCATCTATAGCAGTCCGAGTAAATAATGCATCTTAATCCAGCCCATCAGAGTGTGAAATCCTGTGTCAGATATCTTTGCCGTGCGTCAGCACGCCTGCAGATATCTTCCTTGTCTTTCGTACTCTGCTGAACTGTCTTAAATGCATTATTTATCAGGACTGTTATAATAAAAGTATGACAAAATAAGAAAACAGCTATGCAAGAGCAGCAGATAAAAATATCTGTACTCTTCATAGCTGTTTTTATGTATGGTTTATATATGGTAAAGCTATTGACTACATGGATATCAGGTTAAAAGAGCTTCTGCTCAGATGCTTTTTTATCCGTAAATGGTCCTGCGACAGTTTTGACATCTCTGTGATTTCCAAAGAAATCCTGATTAAAGATAATCGGGCTTCCGTCAGGATTTTCGTATTTCTGCTCCGGTTCGAATGCCATACCAAGTGTTTCAGTTGAGATGATACCGTCGTTTTCTTCTTTGATGATATCATACAGGTTGGTCTTCAGATACCAGCCATCTTCTTTCTCTTCAACAGAGATATCTACAGTGTGTTCTGCATCTGTGACTGCATCTGTTTCTTTTTCCCATGCACGTGCTCCATTGAAATAGAGATTGCCGGATGCCCATACAGGAAGATGATCATAATAGCAGTTGCCTGTTGTCTCAGAACCCATTCCGCAGTAACCTTCGAACTGTCTGTTCCATTCATCAAAGGTTGGATATCCGTTAAATTTGAAAGTTCCTGTGATCACATTGCAGTCATCCCACATATTTCCATTGTTACCCATAAGATCAGCTAGATCCTGCATACAAGGACGGATCGGTTTCTGAACGAAGATGTTGTTGTAGAATCTGTCATCTCCATGAAGGATGGTCATAAATCCTGCAACCTGAGTTCCGTGTTTGGTGTGATATGGAGTATATCTGGGAGATGGAATATCAGGTGCACCGTTGTCTGTACCGATACCAACAGAAACGAAGCCGCCGCAGATCAGGTTATGTACAAGGGCAACACCCTGGGTTGCAATTTTCAGTGCACGGTCAGACAGCAGGATATTGTGGTCGATCAATGTCGGACCATGGGAAACCTCAACGAAGATATCTTCTCCTACGCTTGTGACAGCGTCATCCCCTGCCTCGAAGTCATTAGGAAGAGCATTGTCATGGAAGAGATTTCCTGTAACGCGGGTTCCCTGTGCCTGCCAGTCAAGCCACAGACCACGGGTGCAGTTGTGGATATGGTTGCGGCGGAAAATAACATCGATAGCAGCATGCATTTTGATACCGCCGATCTCTGCTCCTGCCAGATTCTGCTTGTTGTTAATGTGATGAATATGGTTGTCTTCAATAACAGAGAATACGCCTCCAAGATGTCCTACAATACCTGTCTGACCGCAGTCATGGATTTCACATCTGCGCACAATATGGGAACCGATGTGTTCTTTATCCCATCCTTCATAGGAAGCCTGGCAGATGCAGTCGCGTTCTGTCTGAGTTCCGTCTTTGTATTTCCACTTTAACCATTTGTTATCATTTTCAGGCTGCAGATATTTACCAAGAGAAATACCGCTGCATTTGGATTCATAGATTTCACAGTCTTCGATGATCCATCCTTTGGACCAGTGAGGACCGACCATTCCCTCCTGATAAGCGGTAGGGGGAGCCCACTGAGTAGCAGCCTGACTGATGCGGAAACCGGAGAGAGTGATATATCCGATTCCTTCACTTTCCGGATAGAAGCAGTTTCTTCTTACACTGATCTCAACATTTTCTTTATTGGGATCTTTTTCATGGAAGTTTGCATAAATAATTGTCTGATTATTGGATTCATCCTGTTCTGCGTACCATGTATATACAGAGAAATCAGGATCCCATGAGATAGTACTTTTTTGTGGATTTTTAACTTTATCCAGAGTGGTTACTTCATACATGGATTTTTCATTCAGATATACATCTCCTGTATGAGCAATAAATGTAGCGATAAACCAATCTCCGGATACCAGGGTAGTAAATGGGTTATAATCACCGAAGATTCCGTTCGGAATGACTGCTTTCCATACAGTGCCTTCTACATTTTCCCAGTCTTTGACAGCTTCACTTCCTGTAATGTGCGCCTGTCCTTTTATTGCAGAACGGTAGGTGATACGCTTGTCTGCCGTTCCAGCGTGAATCGGATTAACAGCTTCACGGTATAATCCCGGTGCAACGATGACTTCATCTCCCGGAAGTGCCTTTGCAGCGGCCTCCTGAATAGTTTTGAATGGATTTTCTTTTGTTCCGTTTCCGGTCTGGATCACGGATGCATCAACGTAAATAATCATTATAAAACCTCCCGGCCTTCTGGCCTGAATCCTTCTGTTTGCGGGCGAAATGCCCATAAGATATGTAATCTAGTGTAGCATGTAGATATGCAGCTAAACAATGGAATCCTGTGTCATTTTGTATGAATTTTGTGATGATTCTATGACTATCACTGATAATATTCTGGGATGTGTTTGGGATGCACAAGGATTACTTACAGAATTTGATATTGGCAGCCTCTTACGGGATAGGCTTCCTTTCTGTTATTAACAATTTTCGAAAAAAGTTCACAAAAAACATCTTGACCATCAAAGAAACACAAGTTATAATCCCCTATATAAAAATTTTCGTACAAAGAGCAGACAATGGGGTCTGAGAAAGAATCCCATTGTCTGCTCTTTTTTGCGTACTACGAAGATTTTTGTTGCTGTTCACACACCATTATCCCGCGAGGTGTTTTGGCATGAATATGCCAAAATCCCGAGACATACAAGCCAAAATTCTATTGCCGCAGGCAATCTGGAATGAATTTTGGCTACGTTACTGAGAACGGAGTGAACAGTAACAGATTTTTGTATATTATAATCCGCACAATTCGAGAGGAGGAATATCATGAGGCTGAATCCCAAAGAACAGGAAAAATTAATGCTTCATATGGCAGGAAATCTTGCAAAAGAGAGAAAGGAAAGAGGTCTGAAACTGAATTACGTGGAGGCACTTGCGTATATCAGTTCTGAACTCCTGGAGCTTGCAAGAGATGGTAAAACAGTAGTAGAGCTGATGCAGCTTGGAACCAAGATTCTTACAAAGGATGACGTAATGGACGGTGTTGCTGATATGATCGGTGAAGTCCAGGTAGAGGCAACATTTCCGGATGGAACCAAGCTTGTGACAGTACATAATCCAATTCAGTAAGGAGGAGAATGAGCATGAAGATCGGTGAAATTATGGCCGCAGATCGTGAGATCACACTTAATGAAGGCAAGAAAACAGTGACAGTAACAGTGGCAAACAAAGGCGACAGACCGGTTCAGGTCGGTTCTCATTTTCACTTCTTTGAAGTAAATAAATGCCTTTCTTTTGACAGGGAAAAAGCCTATGGATATCATCTGGACATTCCTTCAGGAACATCTGTAAGATTTGAGCCGGGTGAAGAAAAAGAGGTTCAGCTTACAGAAATGGGCGGCAGACAGAGAGTATTCGGACTGAATGATCTCACCCGCGCACAGGCAACTGACGATACAAAAGCAGCATCCATGGAAACTGCGAAATTAAAAGGATTTCTGTAAGGAGGGACAATAATGAGTACAAAAATTTCCGGAAGCAAATATGCGGCAATGTATGGCCCGACTACAGGAGATAAGGTACGTCTGGCAGATACAAGCCTTGTGATCGAGGTAGAAAAAGATTATACAACCTATGGAGACGAAGTAAAGTTCGGCGGCGGCAAGACAATCCGTGACGGTATGGGACAGTCTGTAAAAACCTGCAGTAAAGACGGAGATCTGGATCTGGTAATTACCAATGCATTGATCGTAGACTCTACAGGAATCGTAAAAGCAGATATCGGTATCAAAGACGGCAAAATCGCAGGAATCGGTAAAGCCGGAAATCCGGACATCATGGATGGTGTGACACCCGGAATGACAGTGGGTGCATCTACAGAAGCACTTGCAGGAGAAGGAATGATCGTAACTGCAGGTGGAATTGATACCCATATCCATTTCATCAGCCCACAGCAGATCGATTGTGCATTATACAGTGGTGTAACTACTATGATCGGAGGTGGTACAGGCCCTGCAGACGGTACAAATGCAACTACCTGTACACCAGGACCATGGAATTTGAGAATGATGTTAAAGGCAGCCGAGGAATACCCGATGAACTTAGGCTTCCTTGGAAAAGGTAACTGCTCAGACGAAGCTCCTCTCATTGAGCAGGTCAAGGCCGGAGCTATGGGACTGAAGATTCATGAGGACTGGGGTGCAACACCTGCAGTTATCAATCACTGTCTGAATGTGGCAGATGAATATGATGTACAGGTTGCCATCCATACAGATACATTAAATGAAGGTGGATGTGTGGAAGATACACTTGCAGCCATCGGCGGCAGAACCATCCATACTTATCATACAGAGGGGGCAGGCGGTGGACATGCACCGGATATCATTCGCGCAGCAGCAGCTCCGAACGTACTGCCATCCTCCACAAACCCAACAATGCCATACACAGTAAACACTCTGGATGAGCATCTGGATATGCTGATGGTTTGCCATCACCTTGACAAGAGAATTCCGGAAGATGTTGCATTTGCAGATTCCCGAATCCGTCCTGAGACAATCGCAGCAGAGGATGTTCTTCATGATATGGGTATCTTCAGTATGATGAGCTCTGACTCTCAGGCTATGGGACGTGTAGGTGAGGTTATTACACGTACCTGGCAGACAGCAAGTAAGATGAAAGATGAGAGAGGTGCACTTCCGGAAGATGCAGGACATGACAATGATAATTTCCGTGTAAAACGTTATATCTCCAAATATACCATTAATCCGGCAATCACACACGGTATTTCCCAGTATGTGGGTTCTGTGGAAGAAGGTAAATTCGCAGACCTCGTTCTCTGGAATCCTGTATTCTTTGGTGCAAAACCGGATATTATCATCAAAGGCGGTATGATCATTGCATCTAAGATGGGCGATGCAAATGCATCCATTCCGACTACACAGCCGGTTCTCTATCAGCCAATGTTTGCAGCTCATGGAAAAGCTAAGAACGAAGCTTGCCTGACCTTTGTATCCCAGGCTGCCATGGATGAGAATGTAAAAGAGAAATACGGTCTTGAGAAAACTGTAGTACCTGTAAAGGGATGCAGAAATATCAGCAAAAAAGATATGGTATTTAACGACAGAACACCGGAACTGACTGTAGATCCGGAGACATATAAGGTTACTGTTGACGGCGAAGAGATCACTTCCAAACCGGCAGAGAAGCTTCCGCTGACACAGCTTTACAGTCTGTTCTAAAAATTCTGAATAGTTACAATCTGGTTATCTGATCATAAAAATGATATTCGCAGGACTGTTATTTATGGAGTTTTGTGAGAACTTTTATAAGAACTTACCAAACAATATAATGACAGTCCTGTCAGATTTAACAGAAAAATATACTGAAGAAGCAGGAGAGGAGAGAATATTATGTTAGGAGTTTGTCTTTTGTTCGTAGGAATCGTACTGATCAACAACGGTATGTGTTCTTTATACAATGTAGACGGAAAATCAACCGCCATTATGAACATCTTTACAGGTGGTCTTTCTTTATTTATTAACTTTGTCAATCTGGTGCAGGGCAATTATTATGCAGCAGGAACAGGATTACTGTTCTGCTTTACCTATCTTTTCGTAGCCCTGAGTAAATTCCTGAAAGCAAGCCCTATCCCATTTGCATGGTTTTCTACTTTTGTAGCCATCAATGCGGTAATCTTCGGTACAATCGAGGGATTTACAGGAAGCACTGCACTGGGAATCACACCGGATCTGCGTTGGGCAGCAATCTGGTATCTGTGGGCAATTCTCTGGGGAACTGCTTTCGTAGAAGATATCTGCGGAAAAAAACTGGGAAAATTCGTTCCATATCTTCAGGTATTTGAAGGAATCGTAACTGCATGGGTTCCTGGAGTTATGATGTTGCTTCAGATTTGGTAAGATTCAGGAGGTCGAAAATAATGCTGTGTGAACAGGTTTTGGGAAAGCTTCATGATTTTGATACTACAGGAAAAACAATAGAATATGTAGATATCGAATGGCACGAAGCATTCAAGAAAATACATAAAAAAACAACAGACAAAGGAATAGAAGTGGGAATCCGCATGGACGATTCCATTCTCGCCAGAGGTCTGTATCAGGATGATGTAATCTACGCAGATGATGAGAAGCTTGTAGTGGTAAATACACCGCCATGCGAAGTTATCCGTGTTTCTCTGACTCCGGGACATGAGAAAATGTCTGCAAAAGTCTGCTACGAAATCGGAAACAGACATGCACCGCTTTTCTGGGGAGAGAATGATACGTTTATCACGATCTATAACGAGCCAATGCTTGTTATGCTTCAGAAAATCCATGGAGTTCAGGCGGAGAAAGAAGTGCTGAAGCTGGATTTTGACAGGAGAATTTCTGCAAGTATTCATAATCATCATCATTAATAACAACGGAGGTTCTTCATGTCAGAAAAACAGTTCTATCTTCTACAGGTAAATGATGCGCTGTTTCCCATCGGAGGATATTCTCATTCCCAGGGACTTGAGACTTATATTCAGCGTGGAATTGTCCACAATGTAGATACAGCCAGAGAGTATATTACTCACAAAATCAAATGGAATCTTGCGTATACAGAACTTCTGGCAGCTAGACTTGCATACGAAGCTGCAGAGAAAAAAGACCTGCAGGAACTTCTGTACCTGGAAGAACTTCTGGAAGCATCCAGAATTCCTATGGAACAGAGAGAAGCTGCCAGAAAAATGGGTTCCCGTTTTGCCAAGACCATTGAAAAGCTTGGACTTTCCATCAGCGAAACAGGGATTTTCAGAGAATATCTGGATGCAAGAAAGGGAAAAGCAGTAAATCATTGCTGTATTTACGGAGTTTTCTGTGCAGAAATGCAGATTCCTCTGGAAGAGGCGCTGACACATTATCTATATGCCCAGACATCTGCAATCGTCACCAACTGCGTAAAAACAATCCCCCTCAGCCAGACATCCGGGCAGCAGCTTCTGAGCGGATGCTATGGGGAATTTGATGAGATATTAAAGGATGTCATGAACAGAAGCGAGGAGGACTTATGTCTCTCTGCGCCTGGATTTGATATCAGAGGAATCCAGCACGAGAAGCTGTATTCCAGATTATATATGTCGTAAGAAAGAAAAGAGGAAATCGGTATGTCATACGTAAAAATCGGAGTTGCCGGACCTGTGGGTTCCGGAAAAACAGCACTTATTGAAGCACTGTCAAGAAAGATGGCAAAGGATTACAGCATTGGTGTCATCACAAATGATATCTACACAAAAGAAGACGCCCAGTTCCTTGCAAAGAACAGCGTTCTTCCTGTAGAGAGGATCATTGGTGTAGAGACAGGCGGATGCCCTCACACAGCCATACGTGAAGATGCTTCCATGAATCTGGAAGCAGTAGATGAGATGATGGAACGCTTCCCTGATATTGAACTTCTTTTCATCGAAAGCGGCGGAGATAACCTGTCTGCAACATTCAGTCCGGAGCTGGTAGATGCAACAATCTTCGTCATTGATGTAGCAGAAGGAGATAAGATTCCGCGTAAAGGCGGTCCTGGAATCACACGTTCTGATCTTCTTGTAATTAATAAGATAGACCTGGCTCCATATGTAGGTGCAAGTCTCGAAGTAATGGAAAGAGACTCCAAAAAAATGCGTGGTGACAGACCATTCCAGTTTACAAATATTCGCGGAGATGAGAATGTAGATAAAGTAGTAGAGTGGATCAAGAAGAACGTACTCTTAGAAGGAATGTAAAGGAAAATGCCTATGGATAACAAATTCGGAAAAATATCCCGCATCAGCGCCTGCGCAGCCTTAAAAGACGGAAGGACTATTCTGGAAGATCTGTCTTTTACAGCACCATACAAGATCATGATGCCTTTCGAAAAAGAAAACGGTGGGATCCAGATCATGCCGCTCTGTGCTTCCGCAGGAATTATGGCAGGTGATTCCCAGGAATTTTTCTACCATGTAAAGGAAGGTGCAGATCTGGAAGTCCTGTCCCAGTCCTTTGAGAAAATCCACAAAATGGACGAAGGCTCAGCCGCCCGAACTATTGAAGTGCAGGTAGACAAAAACGCCACATTATATTACTATCCACAGCCGGTGATTCCTTTCGCACAGTCAGCCTTTGACAGCAAAATGACTATCCATCTGGAAGACGAAACCTCCCGTTTATTCCTGCTGGAGATCATCTCCTGTGGTCGAAACGCTCATGACGAACGTTTTCAGTACCGCAGATTCTCCTCAAAAGTCCTGCTGTACAGAGGGGACAAACTCATCTATCGCGACAACACCCGCTACGAACCGGACAAAATGCCCATGGAAGGAATCGGAATGTACGAGGGCTACACACATATGGCAAACCTGTTCCTCTCTAAAATCTGCAGCAGAGATGGTGAAAGTTGCAGTCAGGAATCCGGGAGTGTAAAGTCAGCGGATTCAGCAATCAATCTGGAACTTCAGGAAAAAATCTGGCAGATCCTTGACGAAGATTCAGAAATAGATGGCGGAGTTACCCGTCTCACAACCGGAGATCTGGCATTGAGAATCTTCGGTCATCGTGCTCAGAAACTGCAGCAGGTAGCGGAAAAAATAAAAAAAATATACGAAAATGAACGGACATAAAAGTGGCGGGGTTTCCCGTCACTTTGATATGTTGCCTGGAGCGAAGTGAACAGGAAGAAAAATATTATGAAATTTGTAAACAGAATAATAGTTGCTATTTTGAGTAGGACATTTTATAATAAAAATGATAGCTAAGAGATAAAATGATAAGAGGAAAAAATATGGCAACTATTAAAGATATTGCAAATGCGGCAGGCGTATCGGTTGCAACGGTATCGCATGTTGTTAATAATACACGTTATGTCAGTCCTGAATTACGTAAACGAGTTGAAGAAGCGATTGCAAATGCAGAAACTCCTCCAAATTTTGTGGTAAAAAAGAAAATGCAGGAAAAAGAGCGGAAAAAAAATAAGATGCTGATGGAGGAGCAGAAAGCAATTGTAGCAGATGCAGGACCGGAGTTTTATCTCTATCTTACATCATCTCCTTTTGCCCACTTTGACAGTTCTGTTGAACAGGAATTACGTAAACTGGCAGGGGAGCAGGGATGTGAACTGGTTCGTGTAAGCATAGAAAGTGAAGGAATGCTGGAGTTTTTAACCTGCAGTTTGATTAATTCCTCAAAAATGAAGGGTATTTTTGTTACTGCTTCTGTAGCAACAGAAAAACTTAGTGAAATACTTAATTCAGTTTCTGTGCCTGTTGTGATCATTGGAAACAGCATTCCGGGTGTGGCGTGTGACAGGGTAAGCACTGCGAATGAAGAGGGTGCTTATAAGGCGACTATGCATCTGATCCGTTCGGGACATGAAAATATTGCGATTTTGTGCGGCAGTGAAGATAGGGAATTTAATCGTGAGCGGATTGAAGGGTATAAACGGGCATTGCGGGATAATCAGATTCCGATTCAGGATCAATATATTGTTGATGATCTGAAAGGTAAAGTATCTGTAAAGATTGCCCTGGATAAGCTTTTGAATGATGTACACCAGCCATCTGCTATTTTTGTGGCTAATCTGGATACCATATATCATGTTTATAATTATATTTCCGAGCATGAAATCGAGTGTCCAAAAGATCTTTCGGTTGTGTGCTTTAATGATTTTTCCTGGGCAACCCTGATAAATCCACCGACTACTACTGTGAAACAGGATGTAGATCAGATCTGTAAAGAGGCCTTTTTGTGTATTCAGGATAGAATTAAAGAAATTCAAACGCAGTCAGAAAAAAGTGAAGCGAAGACTATTTTGCTTCCTAATCAGCTTTGCGTTAGACGTTCTACCAGCGGGATTGGAAGAGGACCTTTTGGTGAAAGGGCAGGAGATATATCAGATTTAGTGTTGACAGAAGAAGAGAAGGAAGAATGTCAGAGACATACTTTTACTGCGGCAATGTCTTTTCATTATTCAGGAAAATCCCATTCTCTGCTTCTGGAAGAAGGAATCCGCAATATATTTGATAAATTCAATATTCAGATTATTGCAGTTGTAGATGCTCATTTTGATCCGGAATTGCAGTCAAAGCAGCTCAGAAGCCTTAAGCTTCTGGAACCGGATATCTTGATCTCAATTCCAACAGACACAAAAATCACATCACAGGCATATCATGAGATTGCAAGTGGAAAAACAAAAATGATATTTATGTCTAATATACCAAATGGTTTCAAGGCGAATGATTATGTAAGCTGTATTTCTGTCAATGAGCGTTCTCATGGAAGAAATATTGGCCGGGGACTTGGAGAAAATCTGAGAAAAATGCGTTTGACAAATGTTGGCATGATGAAACATAAATCAGAAGATTTCTATGCCACCAGACAAAGAGACAGTGCTGCAGAGCAGATTATTGTGGAAGAATTTCCGGAATTAAAGATCTGTGATACGAAAACCTTTGTCAAGGCAGAAGAAACATATGAATTAACAAAACAAATGTTAGAGGAACATCCTCAGATCGAGGGAATTTATGTTTCCTGGGATGCACCGGCAAAATATGTATTGAATGCCCTGACAGATATGGGAAGAGAAGATGTTATTGTATCAACCGGTGACCTGGAATATAACATTGCATTAAACCTGGCTAAGGGTGGAATGGTAAAAGCGATCAGTGCACAGATGCCGTACGAACAGGGAGAGGCAGTTGCGACTGTTGCAGTAAAAGCTCTTCTGGACGAAGTGGTGCCATCCTATATTGGCGTGGAACCGGTGTATGTGGATCGGTATAATCTGCAGAAAGTCTGGCAGAAATCGTATAAAGAGCCTTTGCCTGAAGAGATTAAACAGGCTTTAAACTGGACTTGCCTGAATGAAATATAGAAAAATATAAGACGATTATAGAAAAATAGAAACAGGATCGACTTCTATTAGATATTTGAAAATAGAATGTCAGGTCCTGTTTTTTTTATTTGAGAGAAAAATATAGTTAAATATAGAAAAATAAACAAAAGCAGAAGGGGATAAATGTGAAAAGTGCCGAAGTGAATGATAATGCCAACCTTAGGATTGACAGCAAATAGAATAAATGATATAGTAAAGCTACAATAAATTTACGTAAATTTAACCAATCAGAAAAATATAGAAAAACGAAAGGTATAGGGTGCAGAAATGAAAATTGGGTATATGACAAATGCTTTTGGACCACTTGTTGGTGCCGGTGGTGGAGTAACTAGTGTGAAGGATATTCGTTACGTAACAATGACAGATGATGAGGCTACATTAGAGCAGATTACCAAGATTGGATTTAAGAGTATCGAAGTCCTGGAAGGCAATCTTACAAATTATGCGGATGATCCACAGGTGTTAATTGATATGCTGGCCAAATACGGTGCGGATATGATGAGTGTTTGTGTAGGAGCAAATTTCATTTATCAGGACGCATTGGAAGACGAAATGGTTCACTTAAGAGCAGTTGCTGAAATGGCAGCAAAGGTTGGCGTCAAATACTTTGTAATCTGTGGTGGTGCTATCAGAGGAAAAGGAATCCAGCCGGGTGATGTGGAACTTCTCGCAAAAGGCCTTTCAAAAGTAATGGAAATTACAGAAGAGTATGGACTTGTAGCATGTTTCCATCCTCATCTTGGATCTATCGCAGAGAAACCGGAAGAGATCGATGCACTCTTTGCAGCATCTGATATCAAGATCTGTCCGGACCTGGCACACTTAAAAGCCGGCGGTTATGATCCGTTGACCTTTATCAAAAAATACTATGACAGAATTGCTTTCATTCATTTGAAAGATCTCCATGATAATGGTACATTTGCACCTCTTGGAACAGGAAATGTTGATAACAAAGGTGTCATCGAATATGTAAAGAGCAAAGGCTATGATGGAGACTGGTTAGTAGAATGTGATGCATGGCCAAATGATCCGGTTGCGGATTGTAAACAGTCTTATGAATACTTAAAAGGTTTATTATTTTAAATTTTAATTATTAATTATTAATTGGGGGATAGCAAAATGAGAAAAAAAATAGTAGGAATGCTTACAACAGCTACTTTATTAACAATGGCATTAGCAGGGAATGTACAGGCTGCAGAAATCCGTTCTGTGGGACCGGATGGTGAAGCGGCAGTAGATGCCTCCACTATTGAACTGACAGATGATCAGATCGCACAGATCAAAGAAGGCGGATATACAGCTGCAATCTGTCTGCACTATGGCGGAAACGACTGGTCAACTTCTCAGCAGAAGGGACTGGAAGATACTTTTGGAGAACTTGGTATTGAAATTGTGGCTGTAACAGATGCTAACTTCTCAGCAGAAACACAGGTATCTAATATTGAAACAGTTATGGCAAAAAAACCTGATATTCTCGTTTCAATTCCTACAGATGCTACTGCAACAGCAGATGCTTACAAACAGGCAGCAGCAGCTGGTATTAAAATTGTTTTCATGGATCAGAGAGCTAATGGTCTGGAAGCAGGAAAAGACTATGTAAGCGTTGTATCTGCAGATAACTATGGTAATGGATATGCATCAGGAACTGTTCTTGGAGATGCTTTAGGCGGAAAAGGAAAAGTTGCAATGGTTTACTATGATGCAAACTTTGCTCCTACAAACCAGCGTGATGAAGGTTTCCGCGATGCAATGAAAAATTATCCGGATATTGAAATTGTAACAGAGCAGGGCTTCACAGATGAATCCGGCTGTGCTGAACAGGGAGATGCTATTCTTACACAGTTCCCGAACATTGATGGTATTTATGCAAGCTGGGATGTGCCTATGGAAGGTGTTCTTTCCGCTGTAAGAGCAGCTGGTATGGAAGGAAAAGTTACTCTGGCATGTAATGACCTTGGTAATAACGTAGCGCGTGAGATCGCATCCGGAAATATTGCAGGTGGTGGTGCTCAGATGCCATATGATCAGGGTGTTGCAGAGGCAAAACTGGCAGCATTGGCACTTCTTGGCGAAGAAACACCTTCTTATGTAGCTGTTCCTGCTGAAACAGTTACTCATGAGAATGTAATGGAAGCATATACAGATGTATATCATGTTGAAACACCAGACTGGTTAAAAGAAGCTTATGTAGAGTAAGACAATTTCAAATAATAGATAGGGGAACAAAATGAGCCAAAGCATTTTAAAAATGGAGCAGATTGTAAAATCTTTTGGTGCAGTAAACGTATTAAAAGGCGTTGATTTTGATCTTGCAAAAGGTGAAGTGCATGCTCTTGTTGGCGGTAATGGAGCCGGAAAATCCACTCTGATGAAGATTATGACCGGTGTTTACACAAAAGACAGTGGAAAAGTCATCATAAAGGGTGAAGAAAAAGAAATTAAAAGCACAAATGATGCAAAAGAAAATGGAATCGCTATGATTTTCCAGGAGATGTCCCTGGTTCCGAGCCTGACGATCGCAGAAAATATATTTTTGGGATATGAGCTGAAAAAGCATGGTATGCGAGATGTTAAATTGATGAAACAGGAAACAGAGAAGGTTTTAAAACGATTAGGTCTGGATTTAGATCCGGGTACACCGGTTTCAGAACTGAGTGTTGGTTTGTGCCAGATGGTAGAAATTGCCAAAGCCGTTTCCAAGAATGCATCTATTTTGGTTTTTGATGAGCCATCTGCAGCTTTATCTGATTCAGAAACGGAGTTCTTATTTAAGATGATCCGTCAGCTGAAAGAAGAAGGCGTATCCATGGTTTATATTTCTCACAGAATGAACGAAATACTTGAAATATGTGATAGAGTAACAGTTATTCGAGATGGGAAAAAGGTAATTACAGAAAAAGTAGAAAATCTGACAATGGAAGAGATCGTAGCTCAAATGATGGGAAATGAAGCAAAAGAAACAAAGTTTGAGTATGTTCCCAGAGAGTATGATCGCAACGCAGAGGATCTTCTTACTGTAAAACATTTAAAAATTAATGACAAAATCGATGATATCAACTTTAGCATCAAACCCGGCCAGATTCTTGGTCTGGCCGGTCTGATGGGAGCCGGCAGAACGGAAATCATGGAAACTCTGTTTGGTCTTAGAAAGGCTGTAAGTGGAAGCATTGAACTGGAAGGTAAAAAGGTTGAAATCAAAAATCCTTCCGATGCAGTAGCCTGTGGTTTTGCACTGGTTCCGGAAGACAGAAGAAAAGAAGGACTGGTACTTTCGCATACCATTAAAGAAAATGCTATTCTTCCGATTTCTGCCCAGTTGGTAAAAAATGGGATATTTAATGATGATAAGGCAGCACATGATATCGTTGAAAAAAATATCCAGGATCTGGGAGTTGTAGCTGACAATATGAATCAGGAGATCAGGTTGCTCTCAGGTGGAAACCAGCAGAAGATTGTTATTGCAAAATGGTTAAATTCCAATCCTAAAATTTTTATGTTTGATGAGCCTACAGCAGGTGTTGATATCGTTGCGAAAGGTGAGATCATATCTATTATCAGAGAGTTTGCGGATAAGGGTGGCGCAGTAATTTTTGCTTCATCCGAATTAGCAGAAATGATGGCAATCTGTGATGACATCATAACAATTTTTGATGGAAAGATCACAGGAAGAATAGGCCGCAAAGAACTTATGAAAGAGGAGGAACTGCAACATGCAATCCAGAGAAAATAATAAAAAAATACAGATGAGCAAATATATGGTGTATATCGTTCTGGCAGTTGTATTTGTATTCTTCGCAATTGCATTAAGAGATAACGGTTTCGCCAGCACACAGAACCTTTTAAACATTTTAAGACAGACAGCTATGATCTCAATTATGTCAGTAGCCGGTGTGTTTGTGTTAAGTGCAGGCCAGATTGACCTGACAGTTGGTTCTAACACAGCAATGAGTGCCATGTTAGTGGCTCTGGTTTTAAAGTCTACCAACAATATTTTCCTTGCTCTTATTGTTGCCCTGATTTTTGGTGTCGCAGTAGGTGTCATTAATGGTTTGCTTGTGACCAGATTAGGACTTCCTGCTTTCCTTGCTACTTTGGGAATGATGCAGGTGATCCGAGGTGCAGCAATGTGGATTACAAATACAGAGGCAGTGCCGATTTCAAATACAGTATTTAATACTATATTCGGTACAGGATTTGTGGGACCTATTTCTGTTCTGATCCTTTGGACTATTTTATTCTACATTTTAGGTTATATACTTTTCAACAGAACACCATTTGGAAAACATACTCTGGCAACAGGTGGAAATCAGATGGCTGCTCAGTATTCAGGAATAAAAGTACAGAGAATCAAGATGTATGTCTTTATGTTATCCGGAGCACTTTCTGCTTTTGCAGGTGTTCTGTATGCAGGACGTATGCAGTCAGGAAGATATTCCTTTGGTGACGGTGACGAAATGTCTGTAATCGCATCGGTTGTTCTCGGTGGAGCATCTATGGCAGGTGGAAGTGGTTCTATTATTGGAGCTCTTGCAGGATCTATTCTTATGGGAATGATCAGCAATGCTTTGATTCTTGCAAACCTCTCATCTGCACAGCAGAAGATGGTAAATGGTTTTATTATCATTGCAGCAGTTGCACTTAGCAACCTGGCGCAGAGAAAGAAATCAAATTAATTAAAGAAGATTTATAAAAGTAAAGATTGATATATGTGATTAAAATTAAAAATTAAAAAAATATTTATATTATGATGATTACGGAGGGTTAGATCATGAAAAAAATGAACATTGGTTTAGTAGGCGCTGGTTTTATGGGAAAAGCACACATGGTAGCATTTTCAAATATGCCAAAACTTTTTACAGATGCACCATTTATCCCTGTATTTAAAACAGTATGTGACATTGTTCCTGAAATCGCAGAGGATTTCAAAGAAAGATATGGATTTGAAAAAGCATGTACAGACTGGATGGATATTATCAATGATCCTGAAATCGATATTGTAAGTGTTTGTACACCTAATAATGAACATGCAGCAGTTTCCATTGCAGCATTAAAAGCCGGAAAACATGTAATCTGTGAAAAACCGATCGCATCCACAACCGAAGATGCGAAAGCAATGGCTGAAGCAGCAGCAGAGGCAGCGAAAAAAGGTATAGTTTCCATGAATGGTTACCAGTACCGTCGTGTACCTGCAATTGATGAAGCGAAAAAGATCATTGAATCCGGAAGACTTGGCGAGCTGACAAATATCAGAACTCAGTATCTTCAGAGCTGGTCTGCAGACCCATCTTCTCCATTATCCTGGAGATTTGAAAAAGCAACTGCCGGAGCAGGAACACTTGGTGATATTGCTACACATGCACTGGATATTGCTCAGTATCTTGCAGGAAATATTTCTGAAGTTGTTTCTATTGTTAAAACATATATCACTGAACGTCCGGTACAGGAGGGCGGAGTTGACCTTCTTGGTACTGTAAAATTAGGACCGGATGCAAAGAGAAAACCGGTTGATGTTGACGACGAGGTAACAACACTTCTGAAATTTGAAAATGGAACTATCGGAAGCTGCGAAGCAACACGAATGGCATGGGGAAGAAACAACTATATTACATTAGAGGTTCATGGAACAAAGGGAAGCATTTCCTGGTGCTATGAACGCCTGAATGAGCTGAATGTATGCTATGGAATGGAAGATCAGGATGGAGAAAGAGGATTTAAAACAATCTACACAGGTCCTGCAAACCCACATGGCGATGTAACATGGAACATTCCGGGTATGAATATTGGATATGGTGAGTTAAAAGCAATTGAAATGTATGAATTTGGAAAAGCAATTGTGGAAGGATATCAGCCATCTACTAACTTTGGTGTTGGATACAGACTGGATCGAGTTTGTGATGCAATTCTTGAGTCCAATGAAACAGGTTCCTGGGTTAAAGTTAAATAAATGTGCGTAATTAAGTAGGAAAAACGCGATGATAAGAGTTGGAATAATCGGATATGGCTATATGGGCCAGCTCCATAAAAAAAAGATAGTTCAAAGTGGTCAGGCAAGTGTAGTTGCAATTCTTGATAAAGAACAAAGACGACGAGAAGAAGGTCTGTCTGATGGATATCATGTATATTCGGAAAAACAGCTGGAAACATTTTTCAAAGAAACTATGGATCTTGTCATCGTGGCAACTAAAATCGAAGAACGTGCATATTATGCCACTCAGGCAATGACTGCCGGTTTCCACGTTTTATGTGAGAAACCGGTGGCCATGAATATGAAAGAACTTGAAGAGATAATTGCTATATCTGATAAAACAGGAAAAAAATTCACAGTACATCAACCGAGACGCTTTGACAGAGATTATCTGATGTTAAAAGAAGTGATCGACAGCCATGTGATCGGTGATGTTCATACCATAGAGTCACGTGTTCATGGAGAAAGAGGAATCCTTTTCGGATGGCGTGGCAGAGAAAAATCCGGTGGAGGCTTATTGAACGATTGGGGAACACATCTGATCGACCAATATTTACAGTTGTTTCCGGAGGAAAAGGTGATTCGCATCGAATGCAGGATGAGATCAATTCTTGTAGAAGATGTCGAAGATTATGTGGAATTAAATTTAACATTCTCAAATAATGTATATGCAAAAATCGTCTTGACAACATTTGCTTTATGTGAAATGCCGCGATGGTTTGCACTTGGCAACAGAGGAACTTTGCGTCTGGATGATATGACAGGAGAAAACGGAAGCATTGTTCGTCTGAAAACAGAAGTAGATGTTGAAGAGTTATCGAAAAGGGGAAGCGTTGCGCCCAGTCTGACGTTAGCACCTCTGGACAATCTTTATAAAGAGAAAATTCCTCTGCCAAATGAAGGCGATACGACTATGTGTTTCTGGAATAGTCTTATTGCTGCATTGAAGGGAGAAGGAGAGTTCCTGGTGAAAACGGAGGATACCATACGTCAAATGAAAATTCTGGAGGCAGCCAGGCTTTCAAGTGAGACAAATCAGAGTGTTGATGTAAATATTTGATGAAAGGAAATTGACTATGAAGTTTGGACTTTTAACAGCAATTCTTGAAGGTACAACATTTGAAGAAGCAGTTGACTTTGCAGCAGAGAATCAGCTGGAATGTCTTGAAGTTGCCTGCTGGCCAAATACAGGTGGGGCTAAGAGACGCTATGCTGGTGTATGTCATATTGATGCGGAAGCATTAACAGAAGAAAAAGCTAAAGAAATCATCCAGTACTGTAAAGAGAGAAATGTAGAGATTTCATCTCTGGGATACTATCCAAATACACTTGATCCGGATCTGGAAAAGAGAAAACAGTATATTGATCATATTTATGCATTGATAGATGCCAGCAGTATGTTAAATGTAAATATGGTTACAACATTTCTTGGAAGAGTACCGGACAAAAATGTTGAAGAAAACCTGGAAATTGTAAAAGAAGTATGGCCTCCGATCCTGGAATATGCGAAGGAAAAAGGCGTAAAAATCGCTATTGAAAACTGTCCTATGTGGTTTACTGCAGACGAATGGCCGGGAGGACAGAATCTGATGACTTCTCCGGAAAACTGGAGAAAAGTATTTGAAGTACTTCCGTACGATAATCTTGGCTTAAATTATGATCCTTCTCATTTTGTATGGCAGCAGATTGATTACATTAAACCAATTTACGAGTTTAAAGATAAGATTTTCCATGTGCATTACAAAGATATCAAAATATACCAGGATAAATTAAATGATGTTGGTATTATGGCATATCCTTTGAAATACATGTCACCGAAATTATGTGGTCTTGGAGATGTTGACTGGGGCAAATATGTATCAGCATTAACAGACATTGGTTATCAGGGCTACAGTGTAATTGAAGTAGAAGATAAGGCTTTTGAAGGCAGTCTTGATAATGCTAAAAAAGCAGTGAAGCTGTCAGCAAAATATTTAAGAAATTTCGTTGGTTGATTTCGCAGCCGGACGGAAAGGAGAATAAAAATGGATCAGAATAATGCAAGTCCTAAAAAAATGAATGTCGGTTTGATTGGTGCAGGATTTATGGCTAAAGCTCATTCCATTGCATATGCTGGTATGCCTATGTTTTTCTGGCCGGCACCAATCATTCCGGTCAAAAAGATGATCGTTGATATGAATGAAGCAATTGCCAGAGAAGCTAAAGATAAGTTTGCTTTTGAATCTTATTCTACAGATTGGCATGATGTGGTAAATAATCCGGAGATTGATGTTGTGGATATCTGCACTCCGAATAATGTTCATGCTGAAATTGCAATTGCAGCTGCAAAGGCAGGAAAACATATTATCTGTGAAAAACCACTGGCATTAACTGTTGATCAGGCCAGAGAAATGTATCTTACTGCAAAAGAAAATAATATTAAAACATTAGTAGCTTTCAACTATCGAAAAACACCGGCTGTTCAGCTGGCTAAAAAATATATTGAAGAAGGCGCTATTGGTGAGATCCTTGATTTCAGAGGAACTTATTTACAGGATTGGTCAGCTGATCCGGAATCTCCGCTGTCCTGGAGATTCCAGAAGAATATTTGCGGAAGCGGAGCTCTTGGTGATATAGGAACTCATGTGGTAGATATGCTGAGATTTCTGGTAGGAGACTTTAAAAAGGTAAATGCAAGAACAGCAACCTATATTCCGGAACGTCCGGTTCAGAGCGGACTTACCGATAGTCTTGGAAATGCACGTCTTAACAAGGATACACCGAAAAAAGCAGTAGATGTAGATGATCAGTGTATGTTTATGATCGAATGTGAAAATGGAGCCTTTGGAAGCATTGAAGCAACAAGAAATGCATGGGGAAGAAATAATTATATTACATTTGAAATCCATGGAACATTAGGCTCTTTATATTTCAATTATGAACGTCGAGATGAGCTGCAGGTATGCTTTGCCAGTGATCCGGACGATCGTCGAGGATTCAGAACGATCTATACAGGACCAAATCATCCATATGGAAATGGACTGTGGCCAATTCCTGCTCTTGGTATTGGTTATACAGAAACTAAAATTGTGGAATGTTATGATTTCTTCAATGCTATTGCAAACGATACACAGGCAAGCCCGAATTTTGAAGATGGATATGAAATAGAACTGATTTCAGATGCAATCCTTAAATCAGCACAAACTCATACATGGGTAGATGTTCATTAATCGTTACTGTTCACTCCGTTCTCAGTAACATAGCCAAAATTCATTCCAGTTTGCCTGCGGCAATGAAATTTTAGCTTGTATGTCTCGGGATAGTGGTGTGTAAACAGCAGCTTGACTGGTTTCAGTATTTCTGCGAAGACCGAAAAAAGAATTGTAAGACTTGTCTTTTAGTGTTAGTATAAGAATAGTCTTAGAGCGTGTTTGAAAAATGCTTTCCGCAAGATGCGCGTCATAATTTGTGGGAATGATTTTTCAAACACGCTCTAGGCTTGGAAAAAAGTTATAATCAGGTATAGTCTTTGAGGTCAAAAATCAGATAAAGGTTTCTGACCTTTTTTGTTTAATGAGGGATTATAAAATATGGAGACATTTTTTACAAAGGACAAAAATTTTTATAAGGTGTTTTTCAGGTTAATGTTGGTTGTGGCGCTGCAGAATCTGGTGGCATACAGTGTGAATATGCTGGATAATATGATGCTTGGAAGTTATGATCAGAATGCACTTTCCGGGGCAGCCACTGTGAACCAGATCTTCTTTGTTGTAAATCAGCTTGCGCTTGCAATCGGAGGTGCACTGATCATAATGAGTTCCCAGTACTGGGGGAAAAAAGATACATATGCGATCAGGAAACTGACAGGAATTGTACTGATATTCAGTCTGCTGGCAGCGATGATCATCCTTGCTATATGCTCGGCATTTCCGGAACAATTGCTTGGCCTGTTCACAACATCACCGGACATTATCATGGAAGGCCAGATTTATCTTAAGATATTGAAATGGACGTTTGTCTTATTCCTGATCAGTAATCTTCTGATCTCCATGCTGAGAAGTGTGGAGACAGTACAGATTTCATTTGTTGTTTCTGTGATATCTCTGATCGTAAACGGCGGAATTAATTATACATTGATCTTCGGGCATTTTGGATTTCCGGAAATGGGGATTAAAGGTGCTGCAATAGGAACACTGACAGCCAGAAGCCTGGAGTTTCTGATCGTTCTGTTTTATGTGGCAAAGATTGATAAGAAAGTCCGGGTATTTGATGGTGGCTTATTAAGAGGAACATTCACAGCTGAGAACAGAAAACTGTGCAGGGATTTTATTAAAGTATCCACCCCTGTCATCCTTTCCGGACTGGTCTGGGCAATTTCAATCCCTATGCAGACTGCAATACTGGGACATCTTTCATCAGATGCGATTGCAGCAAATTCCGTAGCAACAACGTTCTTTCAGTATTTAAAAGTAATAGTAGTAGCGATCGCTTCTGCTTCCTCTGTAGTGATCGGAAAGTCTATCGGTCAGGGCGACAGAAATGAAGTGAAGGCTGTTGGACGGACGTTGTCAGTGATCGATATTTCCATAGGAATTATACTGGCAATAGTTTTGCTTATTTTGAGAAAACCGTTGCTGTCTATGTATAATCTCACAGAAGAGGCAACAATCCTTGCAGACCATCTGATGATAGTCATGAGTGTGGTCATGGTGGGAATGTCTTATCAGATGCCGGTTTCTGTAGGTGTTATTCAGGGCGGCGGAGATACAAAATTCCAGATGTATATGAATCTGATCTCAACATGGGGAATTGTAATGCCCCTGTCTTTCCTGGCTGCGTTTGTATGGAAACTGCCGGTGGAATGGGTAGTTGTAGCTGTCCAGTCGGATCAGCTGTTTAAATGTGTGCCTGTGTTCCTGAGATTCAGAAGTTATAAATGGATCAGGAAGCTGACTTGATAAGAACTGATTAAAGAATCATCATTTATTTAACCGAATCAAGTAAGTCCCCTGCTTCAATTGCGAAAAGCAATAAGCAGTGAGTGGGGACTTGCTTGTATCAGGAGGAGTGTAAGCTCCTTCTGATAAACTGCGGAGCAGCTATTCGGTTATGAGCAAGTAGCAAAGCGGATTGCGAATATCCGCTTGACTTAAGTGCAAAATATCTAAGAAACTTTGTAGGTTAAGAAAACAGTTATCTATTTGACAGACCGTTTTACCGGTCATAACAGAGTTTGAAAGAAAAGGAGAAAAATAATCATGAAGAGAAAAACATTAGCGATTTTAACAGCAGCTGCAATGGCAGCAGGAAGTCTTAGCGCAGGCGTATGCGTATATGCAGCAGATGACGCCACACATATTTATGTACTGACAGCACCGGAAGACCACGGATGGACAGGTTCTGTTGCAACTTTCGCGAAAGAGAAAGTGGAAGAAGTAAACAACGACGGCAAATATACCGCAGAACTGATCACATCTGCAAATGCAGCAGAGCAGATTGTTAATATCGAAGATATCGTAGCTTCCGGAGAAGACAATATTGCAGTTGTTATCCAGCCAATCGATGACACAGTTCAGTCTGCAATCCAGCAGTTAGTAGACGCAGAAATCCCTTATGTTGCATTTGACCGTATCATTGACGGTGTTTCCTCAAGTGCAGTTTCCAATGTAAAAGGTGACAATGAGGGAATCGGAGCTGCCGCAGCAGCATACTTCGTATCCGAAGGAATGACACCGGGCGAAGCAGTTTATGTATATGAGGGAGACACTTCTTCTGTAACCTCTCTTCGTGACAGTGGTTTCACAGAATACCTGACAGGTGAACTGGAATACGACGGTGAAACAATCGCAGATGACAAGAAATGGACAGAGGATGATTTAAAATCCATCACCTATTCCGGAGCAATGAACTGGAGCCGTTCTGATACAAAGACTTCTTTTGAATCTCTTCTTGGTGACAGTGCAAATGCTGATATTAAATGGTTCTATGCAGAAGATGATGAACTTGCAATGGGAATCCTGGAAGCACTTCAGGGTGGCGGAATCGATGACGCTACGAAAGAAGCATTCCTTGGAAACAAACCATACATTACAGGATGCGGCGGACTTGACGAACTGTATGCAGTAATGAGAGGTGAAAGTTTCCAGGATATCGCAGAGCAGTGCGGTGGAATTGTTTCCGTAACTTACAGCCCTGCAATGATCCAGACTGCAATTCAGGATATGGTAGATCACCTTGACGGTGAAGAAGTAGAGCAGGATCATGTCATCGCATGCGAGATCGTAAATTCTGACAATGTAAAGGATTATCCATCATTCTAAAACAACAGATTGATGATATCATAAAACCCAAGTCATATTTTTTAACACAGTGGGGCCGTCCCTTAATCGCCCTTAATGGGACGGTCCCATATAGTCGTTTACAGTTGCTTATTATTCATTGAGGGGTGAAGGAGGAAAAAATGAGCCTATTGTGCATGAAGGATATCTGCAAATCATTTAACGGGATCCCCGTCCTGAAGCAGGTACAGCTGACGATAGAAAAAGGGGAAGTCCATGCGCTGCTGGGAGAAAATGGTGCCGGAAAATCAACGTTGATGAACATTCTTGCCGGTGTCTTTCCGGCAGACAGCGGCGAAGTTGAATTTAATGAAAAAAAGATAAGAAAAATGACGATCCAGCAGTCCGAAAAACTTGGGATCGCATTCGTTCATCAGGAACTGAACCTGTTCAATGACCTGAAAGTCTATGAGAATATTTTTCTTATGAAAGAATACAAAAAGAAAACCGGGGCACTGGACAAGAAGCGGATGATCCGGGAAACACAGCAGCTCTTTACAGAACTCGGAGTGGAGATTGAACCGGAAGAAAAGGTTGAAAATCTGAAGACCAGCCAGAAACAGCTGCTGGAGATTTCCAAGGCACTGTTTTTCCAGGCAAAATTGCTGATCCTGGATGAGCCGACTACCTCACTGAATAATGATGAGGTAGAGCACCTGTTCCAGATTATTCGCCGTCTGAAAGAGAATGGCACAGCATTTATATTTATTTCCCATAAGATGCCGGAAATTTTCCGGATTGCTGACCGATATACAGTATTGCGAAACGGTGAGTTTATAAAAAGCGGAAAGCTCTCAGAAATTACACAGGAAGAGGTAACTGGTCTGATGGTTGGAGAGAAGTTTTCACATCAGGAGGTTTACCAGAAAAGGGAGCTGGGAGAAAACGTTCTGGAGTTAAATGGACTGTCCGGACATGGATTTTCCAATGTAAATCTTACAGTAAAAAAAGGCAGTATTGTAGGTCTGACAGGACTGCAGGGATCAGGAAGCAGCGAACTGCTTCAGGGACTTTTCGGAGCAGTACCGGTGACAGGCGGAACTTTGAAAGTTTCTGGAAAAGAATGCAGAATACATGGTATTCAGGGAGCGATGAAAGCAGGAATTGCCATGCTGGCTTCTAACCGAAAAGAGAATTCCGTAATCCCAGATATGAGCATTCTGGAAAATATGTATCTTTCAGAACAGGTTCTGTCTGCCCGACAACCACTAATCTCTGCCGGAAAAGAAAGAGAGCGTTATGAGAAATACAAAAAGCTGCTTTCCATAAAAGCCGCAGATCCCAAGGATCCGATCACGTCATTAAGCGGTGGAAACCAGCAAAAAGTTTTTCTTGCCCGCTGGTTAAATACAGAGGCAGGTATTCTCCTGTTGGACAATCCGACACAGGGAATCGACGTAGGAGCCAAAGCAGAAATCTATAAACTGATTCTGAAACTGGCAGATGCCGGAAAAACAATCCTGATCAACACACTGGAAATCCCGGAACTTGCCAAAGTGGCGGACTGCTGTGCTGTATTTTATGAAGGGACGATCATAAAGATGTTGCAGCACGAAGAAATTGATGAAAAAACAGTAATGCTGTATTCCACAAATGCAGCGCAGAAGGGAGAATCATAATGAACAAGAAAAAATCAGCTTCTGCAGGAATCATGAGCTTCTGCGGAGAATACAGTTATATTTTGGTATTTATTGCAATCTTTATCGTATATGCTTTTACATCCAGCGGACTTACCTGGAGCGGAGTTATGAATGTATTCCGCCATTCCGCAGTTATCGGAATTATCGGAATTGGTATGGGACTGGTCTGCCTGACAGGAGAGATTGATCTGTCTGTAGGCGCCATGCTGGCACTGGACGGTGGATTTTCTGTTATTATTTTTAACATGACAGACAGTATCCTGCTGACATTTTTATTTGCGATCGTGTTTGGTGCATTCTGCGGTCTGGTAAACGGAGTGATGGTAGGTCTGGTGGAAATGCCAGCATTTATCGTAACTCTGGCAACTATGCTGATGTACCGTTCTTTTGCACAGTATTTCTGCCAGCATGTGGATAAAGTACTCATTGGAAATGGAAGTTCTGTGTATAAGATGGCATCTGACAAGAGCTCTTATCAGATGCTCTACAACATGGGAAATGGAAAAGTAGCCAGCATCCCGTATGTGGGAATCGTTCTGATCGTGCTGACTATCCTGTTTGTATTTGTTACTACAAGTACCAAATATGGCAAGAAAGTCTATGCAGTAGGAAGCAACCTCAAAGGTGCGAGAATGGCAGGCATCAATGTTGCGGCCATGAAGATCTCTGTATTTGCAATCTGTGGTGCACTGGTAGGTGTAGCAGCATTTCTCTGGATTGCCATGAACGCATCCTGCGACCCGGCAACAACAGGAACCAGCTATGAGATGTACGCCATCGCAGCAGTTGTTCTCGGCGGCATCAGCATGTCTGGTGGAAAAGGAAGATGCCTGGGGATCCTGTTTGGAGCGATGTCCTATACAGTTATCGATAAGATTATTGTCAGCCTGAAGATGGACTCCCTGATCAATAATGCAATCAAAGGAATGATACTGCTGATCGTGATCATGATCCAGGTGGCAGGACCAAAGATCCGTGGAAAACTTAAATAAAATTATATCCAGAAAGAACATAGATAAATATAAATCAGAAAATGAAAGGAACAGTAGAAGTACTGCATAACCCAGATTCTGGAAGCAATTTATAAGACTTCTGAAACAAATACAACAATTAAATTTGAATAAAAAGGAGAGACTATGCACATCACACGTGCATAGCCTCGATCCATTCTTTCTCCCTGAATCCGGTAAGTACAAAGTCATCCCCGATTACCAGCGGTCGTTTCACCAGCATTCCGTCTGTGGCAAGAAGCTTCAGCTGTTCATCTTCAGACATATCTTTTAACTTATCTTTCAATCCCATTTCCTTATAGAGCATCCCACTTGTATTAAAGAATTTCTTCAGTGGAAGACCACTTTTGGTGTACCATTCTTTTAATTCTTCATAGGTAGGATTTTCTTCTTTAATAGCCCGTTCTTCATAACTGATATTGTGTTCATCCAGCCATTTCAGAGCTTTCATGCAGGTGCTGCATTTGCGGTAAACTAAAACTTTCATAGACATTCTCCTCGTATAGATTTATCGTAACTATTTACAGGTAATTACTTCCTCCATTATTGTTCCAGATAGATATATCATAAATTGGAAAGGGCGATTTTGCAAGAGAATGTTATGGAAGAATTGTAAGGTTCAGGTTTTCATGTTAATATATCCATATACAAAAGAAAAAACAGTCTAAGTTCCCCGGAGAGGAGAAATCATGCGTGATGAGACGAAGATGGACGTATATACGTCTGGAGTGACTGGCGCAGAGTATGATGCAGGAATGAAACAGCTTATGAGTAATAAGGAGATTATTGTTCCTATCCTGCAGATGACAGTGTCGGAGTTTAACCGAATCAAGTAAGTCCCCTGCTTCAATTGCGAGAAGCAATAAGCAGTGGGTGGGACTTGCTTGTATCAGGAGGGGTACAAGCCCCTCCTGATAAACTGCGGAGCAGTTATTCGGTTATGAGCAAGTAGCGAAAGCGGATTGCGAATATCCGATTGACAACGTGCCGTATGGAAAGCTCTTTTAAGCCCCTCATTCCTGCTCTCTGTCTATTCCTTCGGCATTTATATTATTGCCAGAAATTTCCGATCCTATTCCAGAGGTCGGGTGTGGGCAGAGCCCACAAAAGGCAATAATCATGATGCCTTACTTGTCATACAAAAAAATCGAAAATGATGTATATAATTTTCCTACATGGCAATACTGTAAGTACAAAGATATATTCGACAGCCGCATAATCATTAATTCGACAGCAAAATTTTACATATCTATTTCTTATCAGAAAGATTTACTTTCCATAGACACAAGAATTTTTACACCCTCTACTCTTTTGATAATTCGGTGGTATCCTCTTTGTGGATTTCAGAATTTGTTTCTCAGCTTTCGGTATTCTCTCGGCGAATATCCTTTCAACTTGTGAAAAAGCCGACTGAAATAAAGCTGGTTATCATATCCGACAATCTTAGAAATCTCATTGATGGAATAGGTTGTTGTTTCAAGTAACATCTGGGCATTGTTAATTCGGATTCCCACAATAAACTGCATTGGTGTAGAACCTGTGTATTTTTTGAAGTTTCGGATAAACCAGCTGACACTCATTCCACGTGAGGCAGCATAATCATCTATGCTAATATTCTGGTTATAATTTTCACTGAAAAAGGTAACTGCTTTATCCATCTCATGATCAAGATATTCATTTTTTAATATGTGCTCTCTTGTCAGTTCCCGGTGGAAACTGATCAGAAGATGACGGAGCAGAAGGACAAGCATTTCCTCATAATTATCTTGGCAACGCTGAAGCTCGATGATAATACGCTTGAAAATCTGTTCGTATTCCATAGAGGTTCCGACCTGAAATACACGCTCTTTATCCGGGAATCCATATTGCCGTAGGATATTTTTTACATTGTTGCCTGTAAAATGAATCCAGTATACTTCTATCTTATCTTTTCCATAATATTCATATTTCTGAAGTTCCTTCGGTCTGTACAGTACAATATTACCGGCGGGGACAATCGTTTCGTTATCCACATTGTCAAAATGAAAATGCCCACAACCAGCAGTGATATAGATAATCTGATAATCCAGGCGTCCCCTTGGACGGTAGGTTGGTAACTTTGGATGGCTGGAAAGGCGGTAAGTACCGCAACTTCCTACAACCAGTGGGCGACTTTTGTCTTTGAAATCCATATGGGAGTGGTTTAAATAACCGGTATTCATATACATATGGTAGCACCTCTTTTCCTTTTTTTTGTTATTGTATCATTTAGTGCATATTTTGTCTAATCCAATTCATAGACATGTTTTGCAGATTAGGATAAGATATATATAGCAAAACAGAGAAACGTAAACATAAAAATAAAAGACAAGGTTTGCTGTGGAAAAACAAAGTGCAAAAAAATGTATATGTATTAAAGGAGAGTTATTTATGATTGTACCACGTTATTATGAGGATTTAAGCGTACTGCATGAAAATACAATGCCAGCCAGAGCCTATTTTATTCCGGCATCCAAAAGAATGGATAACCTGGTGGAGCACAGGGAAGAGTCAGACCGAATGCAGTTATTGAACGGAACTTGGAAGTTCCAGTATTTTAACAGTATCTATGATGTTCAGGAACCCTTCTTTGAGAAAGATTATGATACAGAAAATTTTGATGAGATTCAGGTTCCGAGTGTATGGCAGATGGCAGGATATGACACACATCAGTATACAAACATCAGGTATCCGTTCCCATTTGATCCACCGTATGTACCACAGGATATTCCATGTGGAACATATGCACATACCTTTGTTTATCACAAAGATGAAAATGCACCAAAAGCTTACTTGAATTTTGAAGGAGTAGACAGTTGCTTTTATGTATGGATCAATGGCTCTTATGTAGGGTATAGCCAGGTTTCTCATATGACCAGTGAGTTTGATATCACCGACCTCCTTCGGGACGGAGAGAACAGCATAGCGGTTCTGGTCATGAAGTGGTGTGATGGTTCCTATTTGGAAGATCAGGACAAATTCCGTATGAGTGGTATTTTCCGGGATGTGTACATTTTGAAACGCCCAAAACAGGCAATCAGTGATTATCATATTAAAACAAGAATTGATGATATGCTTGCGAAAGTAGAAATTGAAATGAAATTCTACTCTCCGTTAAATGTAAAAATTTCGATTGAAGATAGAAACGGAGCAGTTGTAGCACTAGGAAGTATTGCTGAAGAAGGAACAGCTGTATTAGAAATCGCAAGTCCGGAACTTTGGAATACAGAAAATCCATATCTCTATAAACTGATTCTTGAAACAGAGAATGAAGTAATTGTAGATCACATTGCATTAAGAAAGATAGAGATTAAAGACCAGGTTATTTATTTAAATGGACAGAAGATTAAATTCCGTGGTGTCAATCGACATGATTCTGATCCGGTTACTGGATTTACAATCAATCCGGAACAGATTACAACCGATCTTACGTTAATGAAGCAGCATAATTTTAATGCGATCCGTTCCAGCCACTATCCGAACGCACCATTTTTCTATGAAATGTGTGACAAGTATGGATTCATGGTAATAGATGAAGCAGATATTGAAGCTCATGGTCCATTTATGATCTACAGAAGAGAAGACACTGATTACAATCGGTTCAAACGATGGAATGAGAAGATTGCAGATGATCCGGTATGGGAAGAGGCAATCGTTGATCGCGTAAAACTCATGGTGGAACGTGACAAAAACCGTTTCTGTATTGTTATGTGGTCAATGGGAAATGAGAGTGCTTATGGCTGCAACTTTGAAAAAGCACTGGAATGGACAAAGAATTTTGATCCAGACCGTATCACACAATATGAGAGTGCAAGATACCGTAATTATGATGAAACATATGATTACAGCAATCTGGATGTGTACAGCCGGATGTACCCAGCGCTTTCCGAAATTCAGGAATATCTGGATAAAGATGGAAGCAAACCCTTCCTTTTGGTAGAGTACTGTCACAGCATGGGAAACGGACCTGGAGATTTTGAAGATTACTTCCAGATGATTCAGGATAATGATAAAATGTGCGGCGGCTTTGTCTGGGAATGGTGTGACCATGCGATTGCTCATGGAACTGCTGAGAATGGAAAGACTATATATGCTTATGGGGGCGACCATGGCGAAGAAATTCATGATGGCAACTTCTGTATGGATGGATTAGTATATCCGGACAGAACGGTACATACAGGACTTTTGGAATACAAGAATGTTTATCGCCCGGCAAGAGTTGTTTCCTATAACAAAGAAAGCGGAGAACTGGTGCTTCATAACTACATGGATTTTGATGACTTGAAAGCTTATGTGAAGATTAGTTATGAGCTGACACAGGATGGTCTTGTGATCAGCAAAGGCATACTTCCGGAGTTTTCTGTGGCACCACACGGGGAAGGAAAAACAAACCTGAAGATCAATGTTCCAGAGAATGGGAAATGTTATTTAAAACTTATTTACCATCTGAAAAAAGAATTGCCACTGTTGGATGAAGACCATATTCTTGGATTTGATGAAATTGAGGTAAGTAAAGAGGATACAAAATTTAAACTTGCAGAGAAATGGATACCAAAAACAGTAGTGGACTCTGAATTACAGGTAAATGAAAATGATACACAGATTCATATCAAGGGGCGTGAATTTGCTTATACCATAGACAAACGTACTGCACTCTTTACAGAGATGAAATTCGCAGGGCGGGAATACTTGAACCATCCGATGGAATTAAATATTTGGAGAGCTCCAACAGATAACGATATGTACATCAAGTCTGAATGGAAGAAAGCCCACTATGATAAGGCTTACACAAGAGCCTATACGACAGAGGTTGTGCAGGGAAAACATGGTGTGAAGATTACAAGCCATGCTTCCGTTGTGGCAGAGACAGTACAGAAGATTCTTGATGTGACGATTACATGGAAAATAGAAGCTGCTGGAAAGATTGATGCAGATATTGTAGTAACAAAAGACGATGAATTCCCGGATCTTCCGAGATTTGGTGTGAGGATGTTCCTGGATAAAAAACTTTCAGCTGTAAGATACTTTGGAATGGGACCACAGGAAAGTTATTGTGATAAACATCAGGCTGCGAGCCACGGTTTGTACCGGGCAGATGTAGGGGATTTACATGAGGACTATATCCGTCCACAGGAAAATGGAAGCCATTATGATTGTGAATATGTAGAGCTTAACAACAGCCGATATGGAATTGTGGCATCCGCAGAAAAGGCATTTTCATTCAATGCTTCTTATTATACACAGGAAGAACTTGAGAAGAAAACGCATAATTATGAATTAATAGAATCAGATAGTGTAGTATTCTGTGTTGACTACGCATTAAATGGCATTGGTTCTAATAGTTGTGGTCCAGTTGTATTGGAGCAGTACCGATTTGATGATGTATTATTCCGGTTTCAGTTTACACTGATACCGTATGTAAAGGGATAATAAAGTTTCATGTAACCCGTAAACAAGGAAAGAGAGTCTGATTGTAATGTAAAGTCCGGATATACAGAGCAATCAGACAAAATCAGAGAAAAAAACAGAATTAGATATCATACGGTTAGCCATATTGAGATTCTAAGTGCGATGAAGATGAGGAGCAAAGAAATTCGATGGAAGAAAAAAAGTATTTGAAATGGTATAACAAAATTGGATACGGATCAGGTGATATTGCAGGTAATGTAGTCTATGCGTTCCTGACATCTTTTATGATGGTCTATCTGACGGACTCGGTAGGACTTGCTGCAGGTGTCGTGGGTACCCTGATTGCCGTATCAAAACTATTTGATGGTTTTACGGATATATTTTTTGGATCAATGATTGACAAAACACACAGTAAAATGGGAAAAGCGAAACCCTGGATGCTATACGGATATATTGGTTGTGCCATTACGCTGGTCGGCTGCTTTGCAGTACCGGTGAGTTTGGGAACAACGGCTAAATATGCATGGTTCTTTATTTCTTATACACTGTTAAATGGTGTGTTTTATACAGCAAACAATATTGCTTATTCAGCACTTACGTCACTGATTACAAAGAACAGCAAAGAGCGTGTACAGATGGGATCTTACCGTTTTATTTTTGCATTTTCAACAAGTCTTCTGATTCAGGCGATTACAGTTGGATTTGTAGATAAATGTGGTGGAGATGCTGCGGCATGGAGAACGGTTGCTATTATCTATGCAATCATTGGTCTGGTCGTAAATACGATTTCAGCACTTTCTGTTAAGGAACTTCCGGAGGAAGAACTTAATGAAGGAGAAGTAAAGAATGATAATGAAAAGTATGGAATGGTACAGGCATTCAAGCTTCTTGTCAAAAACAAATATTACATGATGATTTGTGGAACATATATTTTACAGCAGTTATATGGTGCCATGATTGGAGCTGGCATTTATTACATGACATGGGTACTGAAAAATAAGAATTTGTTTGGACAATTTGCATGGGCAGTAAATATTCCACTGATCATTGCCCTGATTTTCACACCGACATTAGTTGGTAAGTGGAAAGGTATGTATAAACTGAACTTAAGAGGTTATGTCTTAGCAGTCATCGGTAGAGCACTTGTTGTTGTTGCAGGATATATGGGCAGTGTTCCGCTGATGATGGCATTTACAGCTCTTGCAGCCTTAGGTCAGGGACCATGGCAGGGAG
Source organism: Blautia sp. HCP3S3_B11 (assembly GCF_052064435.1). Taxonomy (NCBI): domain Bacteria; kingdom Bacillati; phylum Bacillota; class Clostridia; order Lachnospirales; family Lachnospiraceae; genus Blautia; species Blautia sp. HCP3S3_B11. Next base: position 154,608 of record NZ_JBQHVP010000003.1, on the reverse strand, counting down.
ATATGAATGCAGTTATCGCATCCTGCTCTGAGTACACTTATCTTACACAGGGAAAGAGAATTGACGGAACGATGTACTCTTGTACTTCTCTTGGCGTAAAAATCGGTGGAGGTATTGGAACCGCTGTTGTTGGATGGCTGCTTGAGTTCAGTGGATATATTGGAACAAATGCAACTCAGCCGCAGTCTGCACTTGATATGATGCAGTTTATGTATCTTTGGCTTCCGTTAATCTTTGATGTATTGATTATGTTTGTACTTTCAAGAATGAATGTAGAAGATGCAAATAAAAAACTGAAAGCAGAAAAAGAAATTGCTGCAGATGAAGTAACAGATGCATCAGACATAAATTAGAATTGACAGGAGAAAGCGTTGTCTGGTCATTGCTCGATGAGACAGTGCTTTTTTCTATATATAAAGTGATTGAACTGTATTTTGAAAATAAAAAAGGACCACTTCATTTTTGTGAAATGGCCTTAAGAAAATATTCAGTTTTCACAAAATAGTCCTTTTAGTATTTATACATGGTAAGGATGCTCAAAATATTCAGTGTAGAATACTAAAAGGTCATTCAGATATTTTTTTAGGTTGCTCATTTGCAATTCCTCCTTTCCTTATTTACAAGTTGATTATAAGATAGGTGTAAAAGGATTGCTTGCCAAATCGAAAGAAGATATAGACAAATGTTGCAAAGGGGAGTATTTCATGCAGTTAAAATATGTTGACACAAAAGAGGAGATCATAGCAATAAATAGGAAGTCAAAACATATTGAACCACATCTTCATAATGCACTGGAGATCGTTTGTGTAACAAGTGGAGCATTAGAACTTGGTGTCGGACAGGAACTATACCATATGGAAAAAGGAGATATAGGCTTTGTATTTCCAGATGTTATTCATCACTATCAGGTACTGACACCCGGTGTAAATAAAGCGACTTATCTGATTGCATCGCCATTTACGATAGCCAAATTTGCAGATATCATGCAATCCATGGCTCCTGAATACCCAATCATCAAAGCGGAAAAGGTTGAACCGGAGGTATATAGGGTTATAAATGCAATTTTAGAGACAGAACAGTCGGATATTACTGTTGCACAGGCATATCTTCAAATTGTGTTGGCACGCTGCATAGGAAAATTAAATTTGGTAGAAAAGAGCAGTGTGGGGAGCAACGATCTTATTTACCAGACAGTTTCCTATATATCAGCAAATTTCAAGAAGAAGTTTTCGTTAGAAGAGATGGCAAAAGACCTGGGCGTGAGCAAGTATGTTTTATCCAGACTCTTTTCCAAGACATTCCATAGAAACTTTAATCAATATCTTAACGATGCAAGGCTGAACTATGCATGCCATCGTTTGGAAAATACGAGTGATTCTATTACAAATATTTGTCTGGATAGTGGATTTGAAAGTCAGAGAACGTTTAACCGAGTATTTAAAGAAAGATATAAAATATCACCAAGTGATTATCGAAGTACTTGTGTGAAAGAGATGTTGTCATAAAAGGTTCTGTTGATCGAAATATTTACTTTGATTTTACAGTGTTATGTATTTGATTTCATGTGTGGATGATATAATATAAAAATATTTGTAGAAAAAAGAGTTTTATTCTATTATGAAAAGAGTAAGGTGTATTCTAAAGAAACAAGAAAGGCAAGGCGCAGCCGCTTTAACAGAGCTGGAAAACATGAAAGAAAAATGGGGGAAGAAATATCCGTACGCGATCAGTAACTGGGAAAATAATTGGGAAGATGTAAGTTCCTTTTTTCAGTTTTCTAATGATATCAGATGCATTATGTACACGACAAATATCATAGAAGGATTGAACCGCCAGTATCGGAAAGTCACGAAAACGAAAAGCGTATTCCCAAGCGATTCTGCATTGGAAAAGATGCTGTATCTTGCCAGCGAGAACGTAGTCAAAAAGTGGACGCAGAGATACCGGAACTGGGATCAGGTATTGAATCAGCTTATAGTCCTTTACGGAGAACGGCTTACTGCTTATCTGTAAGAGAAAAGAAAAGCAGGAATGGGAAGCTCTTTTAAGCCCCTCATTCCTGCTCTCTGTCTATTCCTTCGGCATTTATATTATTGCCAGAAATTTCCGATCCTATTCCAGAGGTCGGGTGTGGGCAGAGCCCACAAAAGGCAATAATCATGATGCCTTACTTGTGCAAAATTTTACATATCTATTTCTTATCAGAAAGATTTACTTTCCATAGACACAAGAATTTTTACACCCTCATGTATTGTGAATATCTGCTGAAATCAATTTCCTGATTTTAATGCGTCTTCCAGGAATTTCACCGCATCTCTGACACAGTCATCACAGGAGCGGATTACCTTTCCGGTTTCTACACCCTTTAAGTCTTTACATATTACAGTTCCATTCTGCTGTTTAAACTGATTCATGACAGAGCGGACAGTCTGAGAGGTTCCGGCTTTGTCCTGGTTAATAAGTCCAGCTACAACTGCAGCACCGGAGATTGCTCCGCATGTACCGGCCATAGTGCCAAGACCTGCACCGAATCCCTGTGTGATCTTTTTGAGTGTATCCTCATCCATAGATGCCTCTTTACAGAAAGAACAGGCCACAGCCTGTGCACAGTTATATCCGTTATGTTTCTTTTCTACTGCTTTTTCACATCTTAAATTTTCCATATATAAAATCCTCCTGTGTATAAATTTTAACCGAATCAAGTAAGTTCCCTGCTTGACTTGCGAAAAGTAATAAGCAGTGGGTGGGGACTTGAAGATATAGTTTATGATAGCACCTTGAACCTGTTTTTACAATCTTCACAAAAATTTTCAATTTACAAAGATTTTACTTTAGCGTGGTTTTACATTTAACTTTGGATTTCTATAATAGCACTTGTAAATGAGGCAACAAGTTATAAAACATAAAGATATTAAAAAGGAAATGAGCCTTTCATTTTATATTAAAAACATGGCTCATGGGAAGAGGAGAAAATTATCATGAAGAAAAAAATCGCAACAATCCTTACAGCAGCAGTTATCGGAGCAACTGCTTTCACAACAATCGTAAGTGCAGCAAGCGGAGACATCACAGTTGTATCCCGTGAGGATGGTTCCGGTACACGTGGAGCATTCGTAGAACTGTTTGGAATTGAAGAAGAAAAAGACGGTGAGAAAGTAGATATGACTACGGATGAAGCAAGTGTAACAAACAGCACATCTGTTATGATGACAACTGTTGCAGGTGATGAAAATGCAATCGGTTATATCTCACTTGGTTCTCTGGATGATACAGTAAAGGCAGTTAAGATTGATGGCGTAGAAGCTACTGTAGATAATGTTTCCAATGATTCTTACAAGATCGCACGTCCATTCAACATCCTTACATCTGATAAAGAAAGCGATGCAGCAAAGGATTTCGTAAACTACATTATGAGCTCTGACGGACAGAAGATCGTAGAGGACAACGGCTATATCAAAGAAGCAGCAGATGCTAAGGCTTATGAAGCAGCAGACGGAGTTTCCGGTAAAGTAGTAGTTGCAGGTTCTTCTTCAGTAACACCGGTTATGGAGAAACTTGCAGAAGGCTATGAAGCAGTAAACAAAGACGTAACTGTAGAAGTTCAGCAGAGTGATTCCACAACAGGTGTAAACATGGCAGCAGAAGGAACAGCAGATATCGGTATGGCATCCCGTGACCTGAAAGATGAAGAGAAAGACCTTGGTCTTACAGCTACAGTTATCGCAAGAGATGGTATCGCAGTTATCGTAAACAAAGACAATGATGTTGATGAACTTACAAGCGATCAGGTAAAGGCTGTATACACAGGCGAGACTACTACGTGGGAAGATCTTGCTAAATAATGTGATTAATATCAGGGTACAAAGATCAAAAAGCCGTTTGTGCTTGCACGATAAGGCGTTTGAACTTGGGACCCGCCAAACATGAGGAAGTAGCGATTTACGCAGTAAATCTGCGGATTCCGAATGTTTGAGAATTGCGGGAGCTGCAAAGCAGCGGAGCAATTCGTAGATATGATATATGTAACAGATTTAGTTTCAGAGCAGTTCGCCTGTGAATGAAATAATACAGCAGGCGGGCTGTTTGTATGTCGAAAATCATATTTTAAGAATTACTGTAGAAGTGACAGGTTATGATTTTTGATACAAGGAAAGAAAGGTGTAATGAATGAACCACTTTAAAGAAAAAGCAATGAAATGTGTATTTCTGATCGCAGCCTGTACTTCAGTGCTGGCAGTGTTTCTGATCTGTGCATTTCTGTTTGCAAATGGTGTCCCGGCTATCGGGAAAATCGGTCCGCTGAAGTTCCTGCTGGGAACAAAGTGGAAGCCGTCAAATGATATTTTTGGAATCCTTCCAATGATCGTAGCAAGTATCTATGTAACTGCAGGTGCCATTCTTCTGGGTGTTCCGATTGCGTTGTTTACTTCTGTTTTTATGGCACGTTATTGTCCGAAGAAAATTTACAGACCATTGAAATCAGGAATTGAATTGATGGCAGGTGTACCTTCTATTGTATATGGTTTCTTTGGCCTGATTCTTATTGTTCCTCTGATCAGACAGATTTTCGGCGGAACAGGAACCAGTATGCTGGCAGCCTGTATTCTGCTTGGAATGATGATCCTTCCGACTATCATCGGAGTTACGGAATCTGCGATCCGCAGCGTACCTGAGAGTTATTACGAAGGTTCACTGGCACTGGGAGCAACCAAGGAGAGAAGCATCTTTTTTGTCATGCTTCCGGCAGCAAAATCAGGTATTCTGGCAGCAGTAGTACTTGGAATCGGTCGTGCGATCGGTGAAACAATGGCGGTTGTAATGGTTGCAGGTAACCAGCCGAGAATGCCACAGGGAATCCTGAAAGGTGTCCGTACTATGACTGCAAACATTGTTACTGAGATGGGTTATGCAACAGGTCTTCACAGGGAGGCACTTATTGCAACAGCAGTAGTGTTATTTATCTTTATCCTTATCATTAACCTGAGTCTTTCTTTACTGAACAGGAGGGCAGAACATGCAAATTGATACAGCAGCGGCAATTGATTTGTCCAAAGAAAAAAAGCAGAATGAGTCTTCTTTCTCAGATCGGATGAAGGCATATATTAAGCATCCGGGCTCAGGTGTTCTTGCATTGCTTACCCTTTTAGGAGCAGTCCTGACATTTGCATTACTGTTCTTTCTGATCGGATATATTCTGGTCAAGGGTGTACCGTATCTGTCAACAGACTTGTTCAGTTTAACTTATAATTCAGAGAATCTTTCCTTACTTCCTTCTCTGATCAACACATTCATCCTGACGGTTGTTTCACTTGTGATCGCAGCACCGCTGGGAATCTTTGCAGCCATCTATCTGGTAGAATATGCGAAAAAAGGAAGTAAGCTTGTAAATGTGATCCGTATTACAGCAGAAACACTTTCAGGAATTCCTTCTATTGTATATGGTCTTTTCGGTATGCTGTTTTTCGTAACAGCACTGCATTGGGGACTTTCCCTTCTGTCCGGTGCTTTTACACTGGTGATCATGATTCTTCCTCTGATCATGCGTACTGCGGAAGAAGCCCTGAAATCTGTTCCTGACTCTTATCGTGAAGCTAGCTTCGGGCTTGGAGCGGGTAAACTTCGTACCATCTTCACCATTGTTCTGCCGTCAGCAGTACCTGGCATTCTGGCAGGTGTGATCCTGGCCATCGGACGTGTGATCGGTGAGACAGCAGCCCTGATCTATACAGCAGGTACAGTTGCAGAGGTACCGAAGAATCTGATGGGTTCCGGACGTACACTGGCACTTCATATGTATGTGCTGTCAGGTGAAGGTCTTCATATGAATCAGGCATCTGCGACAGCAGTTGTTATTCTGGCATTTGTTCTTGTAATCAATTTCCTGTCCGGAGCAGTTGCCAAACGAATTGCGAAAGGATAAGAAAAATGAGTGGAAATGAAAAAATAACAGTTGAAAATATGAACTTACATTACGGAAAGTTCCATGCGCTGAAGAATATAAACATGGCAATTCCGGAGAAAGAAATCACAGCTTTTATCGGGCCGAGTGGCTGTGGTAAATCTACACTTCTGAAATCTTTAAATCGTATGAATGACCTGGTTGAGGGATGTGTGATCACCGGTAAGGTACAGCTTGACGGTGAAGATATTTACGGAGATATGGATGTGAATCTTCTGAGAAAAAGAGTGGGAATGGTATTCCAGAAGCCTAATCCTTTCCCTATGAGTATTTATGATAACATTGCATATGGACCAAGAACACATGGAATCCGTTCCAAGTCTAAGCTGGATGATATTGTAGAAAAATCTCTCCGCGATGCGGCAATCTGGGATGAAGTAAAAGACAGATTAAAGAAAAGCGCACTGGGTATGTCCGGTGGTCAGCAACAGAGACTTTGCATTGCCAGAGCACTGGCAGTTCAGCCAGAGGTACTTCTGATGGATGAGCCTACATCCGCACTTGACCCTATCTCAACTTCCAAGATCGAGGAGCTGGCGATGGAGTTAAAGAAGGATTATACCATTGTTATGGTAACTCATAATATGCAGCAGGCCACACGCATTTCGGATAAAACAGCATTCTTCCTTCTGGGAGAGGTGGTTGAGTTTGATGATACTGATAAACTGTTCTCTATGCCTTCTGATAAGCGTACAGAGGATTACATTACAGGAAGGTTTGGTTGATTATGTCAAAGTATTTCGAAAGACAACTGGAAGAACTGCACGTTCAGCTTATCACATTGGGAAGCTATTGTGAGAAAGCAATTTCATTCTCTGCAAAGGCAATCCAGAAGGTGCAGAATGAAGAGATTGCCCGTCAGGTTTTTGAAACGGACAGAGATATTGATGCCAAGGAAAGAGAGATTGAGAATCTGTGCCTGAGTCTTCTGCTTCATCAGCATCCGGTTGCAAGAGATTTAAGAGAGATATCTGCAGCATTGAAGATGGTTTCTGATATGGAACGTATTGGTGACCAGGCAGCAGATATTGCAGATCTGTCCCTGTATGTTGCAAAGAATATCACTGCGATTCCGGAGACTATCACACAGATGGCGGAGGACACTGTGCGTATGGTAACTGAGAGTGTGGATGCTTTTGTAAAGAGTGATCTGGAGCTGTGTAGAAATGTCATTGACAGAGATGATGTGGTGGACGATGCGTTTAACGAGATCAAAGAGAAGCTTGCAGATATGATCTACGGAGGAAATCTGGATGCCAAGACAGGGCTGGATCTTCTTATGACTGCAAAGTACTTTGAACGTATTGGCGATCATGCAGTGAATATTGCTGAATGGGTAGAATATTCCATCACAGGACAGCACAGAAATAATGAGCATCAGGATTATCTGAATAATTAATTGAACAGAGAAAGTTTCTGATTTTGAATATAATTATTTGGGAGCAGGGCTTTTTATATCCGCAGGCGGGAACCGTTTGCGGATATTTGAGTTATTATTTATCTCAGTCGGAGGCTGATTTCTGACTGAGATAAACGCTTCGCGAGGATGAGCAGCAAATCTAAGAGCAGTGATATCTGCCTGAGGTATTAAATAAAAAGGGGAAGTGAAGAGAAGTGACAAAAAAAATCTTTAAATCTATAATGTTTGTATGTGCATTGGTTCTGGCTGTGGGGCTGGCTGCTGTAATGGGAATCCTTTACAGCAATTTTGACGGACAGATGCGGAAAGAGCTGTCTAAGGAAGCTGCTTATCTGGCATATGGTGTGGAGCAGCAGGGATTGGATTATCTTAAAAATATTAAGGATAAAAGTGCAAGAATTACTTATATTGATCAGGACGGAACGGTACTGTTTGATAATGAAGCAGATGTTTCTGAGATGAAAAATCACAGTGACAGAACTGAGTTTCAGAAGGCAGAGAAATATGGTGCAGGAGAATCTTCGAGATATTCGGACACACTTTCTGAGAAAACCATTTATTATGCACTGCGTCTGAAAGATGGTACGGTACTGAGAGTTTCCGGTACGCAGGATTCGGTACTGGCACTGGTTGAAAATCTTATATTTCCTTTATGCGGGCTTTTATGTCTGATGTTGATTTTATCAGGAATTATGGCATCTGTGATATCGAAACGAATTGTGAAACCAATCAATGAGCTGGATCTTGAAAGTCCGGAAGAAAATCAGATTTATGAAGAACTTTCTCCTCTTTTAAGTAAGATACATAGGCAGAACCGGGAAATTCAGAATCAACTGGAACTGGCGAAACAGCAGCAGGAAGAGTTCTCTCTTATCACAGAGAATATGCAGGAAGGGTTGATCGTGATTGATAAATATACTATGATCCTTTCTGCAAATTCCAGTGCATGGAATCTGTTTCATATGGACAGGGTGTGTCAGGGAGAAAGTGTTTATTGTCTGGATCGTGAGGAAGAATTCAGACATGCCATTGAGCAGGTGCTTAGTGGAGAACATACGGAACTGGTACTGAAATTAAATGGAAGTGATATTCAGTTGATCGCTAATCCTGTTATACGGGATAAGAAAACCGAAGGTGCGGTAGTGTTGCTTGTCAATGTAACGGAAAAGCTTGAGAGAGAGAGTCTGCGAAGAGAATTTTCCGCAAATGTCTCTCATGAGCTGAAGACACCGCTGACTTCTATTTCAGGATTTGCGGAGATTATGCAGGGTGGTCTGGTGAAGAATGAGGATATTCCAAAGTTTGCGGGGCGTATCTATAAAGAATCTCAGAGACTGCTTCAGCTTGTGGAGGATGTGATCCAGATTTCACAGCTTGATGAGGAGAAGACGCCTTATGTATGGGAGCCGGTGGATGTTTATCAGGTTTGTAAGAGTGCGTTTGACAGTCTGAAGGAGAAAGCATATAAGATGAATGTGCATCTTTATATCTGTGGAGAGTCGATGAAGATGGAGGCAATCAGGACTCTTCTGGAGGAGGCTGTTTATAATGTTTGTGATAATGCGATTAAGTATAACAGGAATGATGGTAGTGTGAGTATCTTTCTGGAGCAGACGGCACAGGAGGTGCAGATTGTGGTTAAGGATACGGGGATTGGAATTCCGAGGGAAGATCAGGATCGGGTGTTTGAGAGATTCTACCGGGTGGATAAGAGTCATTCTAAGGAGATTGGGGGCACTGGATTGGGGCTTTCGATTGTGAAGCATGCGGTTAGTACTTTGGATGGTAGTGTTGGACTTGGAAGTGAGGTGGGGAGTGGAACCGAAATCTGTATGAAGTTTCCGAAGGTGCATAGAGAATAATTGGATATTACTAGTGTGCTGCTTCGCGCTGGGAACTGGTTGTGGTGGTTTTTTTGAATAGAGGATGTTACTTGCTTTAAGGGTGGTTGGTAACATTCTTTTTTAGTTGGTGGGTTATTTTCCTGTAAATATTTGGTATTTCCAATGGGAGGGTTTTCTGATAAGATGGGAAATGGAAAATATTTTGAAAGGTCATTGGGAATGCCATTGCAGTGGTTGAGGTTGCACAAGGGGGTGTGATGGCTTTTGTGGAGAAAGGAAATAGATGTTATGAATAGTTATAAGCTGGATTTGGAGAAGTATGCTGTTTTGGCCAGGGAGGCTGTGGCTGAGGGGTGTGTGTTGCTGGAGAATGAGGGACAGGCGCTTCCGTTGAGAGATGGGGAGAGGGTTGCTGTTTTTGGACGTATGGCGTTTCATTATTATAAGAGTGGGCTTGGCTCTGGTGGTTTGGTGAATACGAGGTATGTCGTGGGGATTCTGGATGCTTTGAAGGAGTGTAAAGGGGTTCATCTGGATGAGAAGCTGATGGGGATTTATGAGGATTGGATTATGGAGAATCCTTATGATGAAGGTCAGGGTTGGGGGCGTGTGCCTTGGTGTCAGAAGGAGATGGATGTGACAGAGGAGATGCTTGACTGTGCGCGCAGGGATGATGTTTCTTTGGTTGTTATTGGCAGAACTGCGGGTGAGGATCAGGATAATAATGCGAAGGCTGGCAGTTATTGTCTGACGGAGACGGAGGAGGATATGATCCGTCGTGTCTGTGAGGTGAGTAAGCGTACGGTTGTTGTGCTTAATGTTGGTAATATTATTGATATGAGCTGGGTGCAGAAGTATCATCCGCAGGCTGTTCTGTATGTATGGCAGGGTGGCCAGGAAGGTGGAAATGGTGTTGCTGATGTGCTGACTGGTAAGGCTTGTGCGTGTGGTAAGCTGACGGATACGATTGCTGCTGATATTAAGGATTATCCATCTACTGAGAATTTCGGGGATCCGTTTAAAAATTATTATAAGGAAGATATTTATGTCGGATATCGTTATTTTGAGACGTTTGCGAAGGATAAGGTGCTTTATCCGTTTGGGTATGGGCTGTCTTATACGACTTTTGAGACGAGAGCGGAGATTCTTAAGAATACCGGGGATGAGATTACGGTGTCTGCGACGGTTTCTAATACCGGTGAGGTAAGGGGGAAAGAGGTTGTTCAGGTTTATGTGAAGGTTCCGCAGGGGAAACTGGGAAATCCGGCCAGGAAGCTGATTGGGTTTGCGAAGACGAAGGATCTGGCACCTGGAGAGCAGGAAGAGATTTGTATTGTTATTCCGAAGTATGATATGGCTTCTTATGATGACAGCGGTGTGACAGGGCATAAGTCTTGTTATGTTCTGGAAGAGGGATGTTATGAGATTTTTGTCGGCAGTGATGTGAGAAGTGCGGTGTCTGTCGGATGTTATGAGGAAGAGTTCCGGGTGATTGAGGAGCTTGAGGAGGCTTATGCGCCGGTTGAGAAGTTTCAGAGGATGAAGGCTGTTTTATTGCCGGATGGGACTTATCAGGCGGTGACTGAGGATGTGCCGGTCCGTACGATTGATCCTCAGGAGCGTAGGGCGAATGAGATGCCGGAAACTTATGTCTATACAGGCGATAAGGGATATAAGCTGGTGGATGTGCTGGATAAGAAGGTTTCCATGGAGGAGTTTGTTGCGCAGATTAGTGAGGAGGATCTGATCGCGATGTTCCGGGGTGAGGGTATGTGTAGCCCGAAGGTTACTGCGGGAACGGCGGCTGCTTTTGGCGGAGTGACAGATGGCCTGACTGCGCTTGGAATTCCGGTTGGATGTTGTTCGGATGGTCCGTCCGGTATTCGTATGGATTGTGGTACGAAGGCGTTTTCACTGCCGAATGGAACTTCTCTTGGCTGTACTTTTAATGTGGAGCTTGTGGGTGCATTGTATGAGATGACGGGTAAGGAACTCCGCCTGAATAAGATTGATTCTCTTCTTGGACCGGGTATGAATATTCACAGAAATCCATTGAACGGACGTAATTTTGAGTATATTTCTGAGGATCCGATTCTTACAGGCAGGATTTGTGCAGCTCAGGTGAAGGCTATGGCGAAGTCTGGAATCGGAAGTACGATCAAGCATTTCTGTGGTAATAATCAGGAGGTTGGAAGAAGTACTTCGGACTCTGTGATCTCTGAGAGAGCTTTGCGTGAGATTTATCTGAAAGGTTTTGAGATTGCGGTAAAAGAGGGCGGTGCGCGTTCTGTGATGACGACTTATGGAAGCGTGAACGGGCTCTGGACTGCAGGTAGCTATGATCTGTGTACAACCATTCTGAGAAAAGAGTGGGGATTTCAGGGTATTGTCATGACTGACTGGTGGGCGAAGTCCAATTATGAGGGTCATCAGGCAGAGGTAACTGCGAAAGCTCCTATGGTAGCTGCCCAGAATGATATTTATATGGTAGTGAGTGATGCGAAGTCCAATCCGGAGAATGACGATCTGGAGGAAATGCTTCATGCAGGAAAAATTACTGTGGGAGAATTGCAGAGGAATGCTGCCAATATCCTGGGATTTCTGTTAAAAAGTCCTTCTGTTTTATTGTTGACAGACAGAATATGTAAAGAAGAACTGGAGGCTATGAATACAAAGGAAGAGGACGATGTGGATGCCGGAAGTCTGGTAAGTATTGAAAGTGATTCGGTGACACAGAAAATTGTAATTGACGGTGCATTATTACATCCTGCAAAGGGAAAGGCAGATGTGATTGCTGTGACTAACGAGTTCATGGGTGATTTCACAATGAAGTTTACTTTGAAATCTGATCTTGGTGAGCTGGCTCAGCTTCCAGTTTCTGTATTTTTGGATAATATTCATAAGATGACTGTTTCAGTACAGGGGACCAATGGAAAATGGGTAGAAGAAAGCCGCATCCTGAATATGGGATTTGGTCATAATCACTATATCAAATTTTATTATGGTGCGGATAACCTCGAAATTGAGAAAATTGTGCTGACTCCAAATAGGTAAGACCAATTCGCGGAAAGCTTGAAAAATAAAATCCTTTATGGCATAATATGAAAATACTCAAAAACCCGTTGAAAATTATAAGTGTGATGAGGAAAAGATAATATGTCTGGTTTTACAAAGGAAATAATTGCGAGGACTTTTACAGAATTACTTGAAGAGAAATCCATGGCTAAGATAACGGTCAAGGATATTGTGGAGCGATGCGGAGTAAACAGGAATACTTTTTATTATCATTTCCGGGATATTCCGGATGTCGTTGAGTTTATTCTGAAGAAGAAGTGGGATGAGATTCTGGAAGCACCACAGGAGAAAACGTCAATCCTGGAGTGTATGGAGGAGATGGCTTCTTTGATCAGGGATAATCGGAAGCTGATGCTGAACGTTTATAAATCAGTAAAAAGAGATACATTTCTTGTTTATATGAACGAGATTGCTACCTATATTATTACGGAATATTTTGAGAAGAATCTGGATAAATTTGATTTGAACAGAGATGAGATCAGTATTCTTATCAAATATTACAAATGTCTGTTTATAGGAATTCTGATGGAGTGGCTGAATAATGCGCTGGAGGATGATCTGGGAGTTGAAATGCGCCAGGCAGTTGAGCTGATGAACCGTCATCCAGAGCTGACTTTGATTCTTAATAAAACAAGTTAATATTTTGGTCAATTTTGGAACTATAAATACTGTAATTAATCAAATCCATCAGAGCGTGAAGTCCTGCGTCAGATATCTTTGCCGTGCGTCATGAACAGGAGCTTTGGATGAGCATTAATTATTGTGTTTGTCATTATGTCTCGAAATTGAAAAAATATTCTGCAAGATTTATATTATACAAAATCAAGCTCATGTCTGATTTTTGGACATGGGCTTTTTTTTGTCTATTTATTGTTAAAAATATCACAGTTATAATAACAGCCAGAAAGAGGGAAAAACAAAGAGGCTGAGATGAACATTCAGCCTGATAATTCAGGAAGGAGGAGAGGTAGGATGAATGCAATGAAACAGTTAAAATTAGCGAAGAACGGATATATTCTCATGTCTGTCCTGTTTATGATTCTGGGTATCTGTCTGATTATATGGCCAGATTGTTCGATGGCAGTATTTTGTACGGCAGTAGGAATTATGTTTATCGCATATGGCGTTATAAAGATGATGGGATATTTTTCTAAAGATTTTTACTGTCTGGCATTTCAGTTTGATCTTGCCTTTGGTGTACTGTTGGCAGCAGTTGGTGTCATTATTATTATACGCAGGGATGTAGTAGTGAATCTGATATTTGGAATATTTGGAATCCTGATACTTGCGGATGCGCTGTTTAAGATTCAGATATCTATAGATGCAAAGAAGTTTGGACTGAGTCTCTGGTGGAGAATTTTGCTGGTGGCAATTCTTACGGGAGTTTTGGGATTACTGCTTCTGGTGAGACCGTTTGAGGCAGCAGAGGTAATGATGGTTCTGGTAGGAGTTGCGCTTTTATTTGAAGGTATTCTGAATCTGTGTGTGGCAATCTACACTGTAAAAATTATTAAAAATCAGAAGCAGGATATCATAGATATGGATGAGTATTGAATAAGATAGAGAGACAGATACGTACGTTGTTGAAAGCAAAAAAAATCTTATTGGTAGTCAGAAATAAAAATTATGCTGGTACAGCGTAAATAAAAAATGTCCAATATGGCAGGAATTATTATACGAAGCACCGGTGTTGAGATATATTACATTACAACAAGGAGGAGTAACCACATGAAGTTAATGGACAAAGCAAAACAGGCTGCACTTGTAGCAGCAGTTAAAACAGGTCTGGGTTATCTGGAGAAGGATCCAGAAGTAAATATACCGAAGTTGATGGAACTTGTAGATAAAGTAGTACCGGATGGCTGGTATGAGGCACAGAGAAATGCGATCCGTAATGCAATCCATGACAAAAACAGCAACTGGTATAAACTGATTCTCAGAATTTATGATCTGGATCCGGGTGTACGTGAGGCGTTCTTTACAAACTTTATTATCAATGCCAGCTTAAAGGGAAGTGCATTACAGGAGGAAACGGCGGAGGCAAACAACTGTAATGTTCCGTGGGCTATTTTGCTTGACCCTACAAGTGCCTGTAATCTGCACTGCACAGGATGCTGGGCAGCTGAATATGGTCACAAGCTGAATCTTGATTTTGATACCATCTGTTCTATCGTAGAGCAGGGAAGAAAACTCGGAACTTATATGTACATATATACAGGTGGAGAACCTCTGGTTCGTAAGAAAGACCTAATCCGTATCTGTGAGAAATATCCGGATTGTGAGTTCCTTTCCTTTACAAATGGTACTCTGATCGATGAAGAGTTCTGTCAGGAAATGCTTCGTGTGAAGAACTTCGTACCGGCAATCAGTCTGGAAGGTTCTGAGGAAGCAAATGATGGTCGTCGTGGAGATGGTGTATATCAGAAGGTTATGCATGCGATGGAACTTCTGAAATCACATAAACTTCCGTTTGGTGTATCTACTTGCTATACTTCTGCAAACGTAGACAGTGTAAGCAGTGAGGAATATTTTGACCATATGATTGACTGTGGCGCTCTGTTCGTATGGTTCTTCCATTACATGCCGACAGGTAATGATGCAGTGGTAGAGTTAATGCCGAATCCGCAGCAGCGTGAAAAGATGTATCACAAGATCAGAGAGTATCGTTCTACAAAGGCAATCTTCAGCATGGATTTCCAGAATGATGCACAGTATGTTGGCGGATGTATTGCAGGAGGAAGACGTTACCTTCATATCAATGCGAATGGTGATGTAGACCCATGTGTGTTTATCCATTATTCTAATGCAAATATTTATGAAAATACTCTGCTGGAAGCATTGAAGAGCCCGATTTTCATGGCATATCATGATGGTCAGCCATTTAATGAAAATATGCTTCGTCCATGCCCGATGCTTGAGAATCCTCAGAAGCTTCGTAAGATGGTTGAAGAATCCGGTGCGAAGTCTACAGATTTGCAGTCTCCGGAGTCTGTGGAGCATCTTTGTGCGAAGTGTGATGCTTATGCAGAGCATTGGAAACCGAAGGCGGAGGAATTATTTCATACCAAATAGAAGGGTATGATGTAAACTTATTTATTAAAAAATGTTAACCTGAAATATAACTATATAGCTGTAGAAAAGCCTCTTGTCTGGTCACCCCCTGTCTGGACAAGAGGCTTTTTGTGCCTTTTTTTCGGAAGGGGACGCGCGAAGCAGCATCTCTCTGTGGGAAAAGTGGCGGTGGGGTGTATTGGTGAAAAATAACTTGCCTGATGGGGCAACATGTATTAAAGTTATATCATTATCATATTTTAGTGAATTAGATGGGCGCGTGAGTTTTGAGGAGGAGTTTGATTAGATGTTAAAGACGTTTTTGGTAGAGGATGAGGTTGTGATCAGGGAGATGATTAAGAAGATGATTCACTGGGAGCAGTATGGGTTTGAGCTTGCGGGGGAGGCTTCGGATGGGGAGATGGCGTTGCCTTTGATTTTGAAGAGTAAGCCGGATCTTTTGATTACGGATATTAAGATGCCGTTTATGGACGGGCTGACGCTTTGTAAGTTGGTGAAGAAGGAGCTGCCGAATATTAAGATTGTGATTCTTAGAGGGTATGATGATTTTAATTATGCGAAGCAGGCGATTAGTATCGGGGTTGAGGATTATCTTTTGAAGCCGATTACGAAGAATGCGTTTATTGAGCGTCTGCAGGAGATTCATGACCGTTATGAGCATGAGAAGACGCAGATGGAGTATTATGAGAAGTTTCGTCTGGAGATGCAGGAGTATGAAAGGAATGCGAGCAGGGATTTTTTTGAATCGCTGGTGAGGGCGGATTCGGATCTGGAGGAGGTTTATCAGAGGGCGGATCGTCTGAATCTGGATATTGTGGCGGAGGCTTATAATATTTTGATTTTCAGCCCGGATATTTCTGACAGCAGCAGTAATTTGTCGGAGGGGTATTCGGATTGGGAGGCAGAGGTTCATAAGAAGATTGAGAATTATTTTCTGAGTCATCCGGTGGCTATGCTTTTCAGGCATCAGGTGTTTAGTTATGCGATTCTTGTCAAGGGGCAGAGGGATAGTATTGAGGCTAATACCAGAGAGTGTGTGGAAGCTGTTCAGAGGATTATGGAAGAGAGCAGTAAGAATGTGGACTGGTTTATTGCCGTAGGGGAAGAGGCAGATCGTCTGAGTAAGATTAAGCAGAGTTATCATACTGCGACGAGGGCGTATGCGTTTCGTTATCTTTATGATGATCATATTCTTTATTATAGTATGCTTGAACAAGTGCGGGAAAATTCTGCGGATTCGTCGAAGACGGAGGCGGTTCAGTTGAAGAGTGTGAATGTCAATGCGTTGAATCCGGAGATTTTGCAGAAGTTTTTGAGCAGTGGTCTGGAGGAGGAAGTGTGCAGTTTTGCGCATGATTATTTCCATGCGATCGGACAGGAACCTATGGAGTCTTTGGTGTTCCGTAATTATGTGGCTTTGAATATTCGTTTTTCGGTGCTGTCGTTTTTGAAAAAGATGGGGTATGACGATACGGAGTTATCCAGGGAAGAGACGGATGATATTGTGGAGAAGACCAGTCAGTCTACGGAGGCGTCTATTGCTTATGCGGAGGATATTCTTAAGAGGGCAATTGCGATTCGGGATGAGAATGCCGGTAATCAGAATCGGAATGTTTTGAAGCAGGCGGTGGATTTTATTGACGGACATTATATGGATGAGGAGATTTCTCTGAATAAGGTTGCGCATGTGGCGAATGTCAGTGCGAATCATTTCAGTGCGTTGTTCAGCCAGAATATGGGGCAGACTTTTATTGAGTATCTGACTTCTCTGCGTATGAGTAAGGCGAAGGAATTGCTTCGCTGCACGGCGAAACGTTCGAGCGAGATTGCGGGAGAAGTAGGATATAAGGATGCGCATTATTTCAGTTATCTTTTTAAGAAGACGCAGAAGATGACTCCGAGTGAATATCGTAAAACGAGAGGGGAAGTCTGATTCATGAGGCAAAAGCAGGAAAAGCTGGAAACTAAGATGAAGTGTATGCTTCTGAGCACTATGATCCCTATGGCAATCCTGATCATAGTGCTTCTTCTTTTTTTCTGGCATTATACAAATGAATATAATCAATTATCCAATAATCTGGCAGTCAGTGCGGAATATAATGCGAATTATAAGAATTCCAATAATGATATGAGTTTTAAAGATGAGGTAGATATGGATATCTACTATGTGACGATTGGACGAAAGGGAAAAGACGGGCTTCCGATAGAGCAGGTTAAGAGAGCAATCGATACCGTAGAAAAGCTGAAAAAAACTACAAAGAAAGAAGAGAGTTTATGTTCTCTTAAATATCTGACGAATTATCTGAAAAATCTTCAGAAGCGGATGAATCAGCTTCTTGATATCAAGGATTATCAGCAGCGACAGGAATTTATGGCGAATAATACGGAAATTCTGACGACGCTTTTTGAGAAAGAGATGCAGAATTATATTTATCAGGAAGCAACTCAGCTGGTGCAGGTGGAGTTACAGCTTGCGGGAAATGTCCGGCTGACGCTTTTGACGATGTGTGCAGTAATTTTTGTTACGACTTGTATTCTGCTGCGGCGTTCTTTCCGGCTGACTTATAGTATTACCAAGCCGATTTCTGAGATTCTTTATAATATTAAGAAGGTAGGAAAGGGGGAATATAAGACAATTAATACCGTACCAGCCGATTATGTCGAGATTCAGGAACTGGATGCAGGTACCAGAAAGATGGCGGGAAGAATCGAGGGGCTTCTGGAAAATGTGCGCAAGGAGCAGGATGCGCAGCATCTGACAGAACTGCAGCTGCTTCAGGCGCAGGTGAATCCGCATTTCTTATATAATACGCTGGATACGATTGTGTGGCTGGTAGAGGGGGGAATGCAGCAGGATGCGGTGGATATGATCACAAGTCTGTCTGTTTTTTTTCGGACTTCTCTTTCTAAGGGAAATGATATTATTCCGTTGTCTGAGGAAGAGCGTCATACATTGAGTTATCTGGAGATTCAACAATCCAGATATAGGGATATTATGGAGTTTGAGATTAATATTCCGCCGGAACTGGATGGTGTTATGATACCGAAGCTTACTTTGCAGCCTCTTGCGGAGAATGCGCTTTATCATGGAATTAAGAATAAGCGTGGAAAAGGTAAGATTCTTATCGAGGGATTTGACCTGGATGAGGATAATATGATGCTCAGGGTTACAGATAATGGACAGGGAATGACGCCGGAGCGTCTTCATGAAGTACAGGAGGCAATCCGCACTGGTGAGAGAGCGGGATTTGGACTTGCTGCGGTTTCGGAGAGAATCAAGCTTTATTATGGACCTGGTTATGGACTGAAGATTTCCTCGACAGAAGGCGAGGGGACAGTGATGGAAGTGTATATGGCGAAGAAGATTAACCTTAATAAGTGAGATAATGTTGAGTTATGCAATATGAATATAAAATCGGGTAAAACAATCAATTCTGTATTTAGAATGCCAATAAAAAATCCAACTTCCGCAATAAAAAAACAAACTTTGTATAAATTATGAACAAAATATGATAGAAGAATAAACTTTTTGCAGAAAATATTCTATGGAATTTTCCTGGATTTTTACTATAATAAAGACATCTTAAATGAATCGGGAGGATTTACAAAATGAAGAAAAAAATCGTGTCAGCTTTATTAACAGCAACAATGGTATGCGGTATGAGCGTTGTTCCGGCAGTGGGTGTAGCAGCAGCGGACGACACAATCACAGTTGGTTTCTCACAGGTAGGTGCTGAATCTGACTGGCGTACAGCTAATACAGAATCCATGAAATCCACATTCAGCGAAGAGAACGGATATGAATTAATCTTCGACGATGCACAGCAGAAACAGGAAAACCAGTTAACAGCAATCCGTAACTTCATCCAGCAGGAAGTTGATTACATTCTTTTAGCTCCTGTAACAGAGACAGGTTGGGATACAGTTCTTCAGGAAGCTAAAGATGCTGATATTCCTGTAATCATCGTAGACCGTATGGTTGATGTATCTGATGACAGCTTATATACAACATGGATCGGAACTGACTCCTTACTCGAAGGAAGAAAAGCAGCTGAATGGCTGAATGCATACACAACAGCTAAGGGAATCGATGCAAAAGATGTTAACATCGTTGATATCCAGGGTACAATCGGATCTACAGCTCAGATTGGACGTTCCAAAGGTCTTGAAGAAGGTGTTGACAACTATGGATGGAACTTACTTGCTCAGCAGTCCGGTGAATTCACACAGGCTAAAGGACAGGAAGTTATGGAGTCCATGCTGAAACAGTATGACAATATTAACGTTGTATACTGCGAGAACGATAACGAAGCATTCGGTGCTATTGATGCTATCGAAGCAGCTGGTAAAACAGTAGGATCTGATATCGCAAACGGTGAAATCATGGTTATTTCTTTTGATACAACAAATGCAGGCTTAACAGACACATTAGCCGGCAAGATTACATGCGATGTTGAGTGTAACCCATTACACGGACCACGTGCAGAAGAACTGATCAAAGCTCTTGAAGCTGGTGAGGAAGTTCAGAAACTTAACTATGTAGACGAAGAAATCTTCGCAGCTGATGACACAGTAGATAAAGTTACAGCTGTAAACAGCCTTGACGAAGAGGGCGAATATGCAGTTACACCTATCACACAGGAAATTATTGACGGACGTGCATACTAATTTTTGACAACAAATAATAGAAGTGTAATAGAAGGAATATAAATAATCCGGAGCGTGGTTCATAATTCGGAGAAACCCGGATTTATGAATCACGCTCTCTTTATGCCGAAATGATTTACAGATACCCGCTTTGCTGAAGCTTTTCAGTGAATGAGGGGTAAACCAGTATAGAAAGCAGGTGGAAAGAATATGGAACAAAATGTAGTATTGGAAATGCATGATATAAGCAAAAACTTTACAGGAGTCCGTGCCCTTTCCCATGTGGACTTTACCCTTCGAAAAGGTGAAATCCACGCACTGATGGGGGAGAATGGTGCAGGTAAATCAACACTGATCAAGGTGTTGACCGGTGTACATGAATTTGAAAGTGGAACGATTCATATGGCTGGAAACAGTAATGCCATTATTAACCACTCACCTCAGGAAGCGCAGGCAAATGGTATCAGTACAGTATATCAGGAGGTAAACCTTTGTCCCAACCTGACTGTAGCTGAGAACCTTTTTATTGGCAGAGAACCGAGAAAGATGGGAATGATTGATTGGAAGCAGATGAATGAGCGCTCAGGAAAACTTCTTGAGAGCCTGGACATTCATGTGCCGCCAACACAGATGCTGGAGGAATGTTCCATTGCGATTCAGCAGATGATTGCAATTGCCCGTGCAGTGGACATGAAGTGCCAGGTACTGATTCTCGATGAACCGACATCTTCACTGGATGATGATGAAGTTGAAAAGCTGTTTGTACTTATGAGAAGACTTCGTGACGAAGGTGTAGGTATTATCTTTGTTACGCATTTCCTTGAGCAGGTATATGCAGTCTGCGACAGGATTACAGTTCTTCGTAATGGTGAACTTGTTGGGGAATATGAGACGAAAGATCTTCCGAGAGTAATGCTGGTTGCCAAGATGATGGGTAAGGATTTTGATGATCTTGCAGATATTAAAGGCGATCATAAAGACAAGAGAATCACAGATGCAGAACCTGTAATCGAAGCAAAAGGATTATCTCATAAGGGAACGATCAAACCGTTTGATATTACCATCAATAAAGGTGAGGTTATTGGTCTTACCGGACTTCTGGGTTCCGGACGTTCTGAATTGGTTCGTGCAATTTATGGGGCGGATAAAGCTGATACAGGAACTTTAAAAGTAAAGGGAAAAGAAGTAAAGATCAATACTCCGCTGGATGCCATGAAACTTGGTATGGCATATCTTCCGGAAGACAGAAAGGCAGAAGGTATTATTGCAGATCTTTCTGTAAGAGAAAATATTATTATAGCGCTCCAGGCTAAACGCGGTATGTTCCATCCATTAAGCAAGAAAGAAATGGAGGATGCTGCTGATAAGTATATTAAATTACTGCAGATTAAGACAGCAAGTCGTGAAACCCCGATTAAGAGTCTGTCCGGTGGTAACCAGCAGAAGGTTATCCTTGGAAGATGGCTTCTGACTAATCCGGATTATCTGATTCTGGATGAGCCGACCAGAGGTATTGATATCGGTACTAAGACAGAGATTCAGAAACTGGTTCTTGATCTTGCGGATCAGGGAATGGCAGTTACATTTATCTCCTCAGAGGTTGAGGAAATGCTCCGCACCTGCTCCCGTATGGCAGTTCTTCGTGATGGCCAGAAGGTAGGGGAGCTGGAAGAGGATGAACTTTCCCAGAGCGGAGTTATGAAAGCTATTGCCGGAGGTGACGATAAATAATGAATAAGAGTAAATTAAAGAAAATAACAAGTGCACGTCTGTTTCTTCCTATTGTGTGTCTGATCGCAGTACTTTTGCTGAATGTGATCAGAACACCGGATTTCTTTAATGTATCAATCCGAAACGGTGTACTCTATGGTTACATTGTTGATGTTATTAACCGTGCTTCAGAGTTGGTTATCCTTGCAATCGGTATGACACTGGTAACAGCAGCTTCCGGTGGACAGGATATCAGTGTTGGTGCGATTATGGCAGTTGCAGCGGCTGTCTGCTGTCAGATTCTTTCCGGCGGACAGGTTTCTGTAAATGATTACCAGAATCCTGTGATCCTGGCTGTTATCGCAGCACTTCTTGCATCTGCATTATGTGGTGCATTTAATGGATTTCTGGTTTCCAAGCTGAATATTCAGCCAATGGTTGCAACTCTGATCCTTTATACAGCCGGACGTGGTATTGCACAGCTTGTAACAAATGGACAGATTACTTATATTCGTGTGGATTCTTTCAAGATGGCAGGTGGTTACATTGGAAAGTGTCCAATCCCAACTCCTATTTTCTTTGCAATCATCACAGTTTTAATTGTTTATCTGATTCTGAAGAAAACAGCACTTGGTCTTTACATTGAAAGTGTTGGTATTAATGGAAAGGCAGCCCGCCTTGTTGGATTAAATTCCACAATGATCAAATTCCTCACTTATGTCATTTGCGGTGTGCTGGCTGGTATTGCCGGAATTGTGGCATCCAGCCGTATCTACTCTGCAGATGCAAACAACATTGGTCTTAATCTGGAAATGGATGCCATCCTTGCAGTTGCGCTTGGCGGAAACTTCCTTGGTGGTGGTAAATTCAGCCTGATCGGTTCCGTAATCGGTGCCTACACTATTCAGGCTCTGACCACAACACTCTATGCGATGAACGTAAAAGCAGATCAGCTTCCTGTTTATAAGGCAATCGTAGTTGTTATCATCGTTACACTGCAGAGTGATGTATTTAAGAAATATATTGCCAACTTAAAGGCTAAAAGAAGTGTGGCAGCAGAAGGAGGTCAGAAGTAATGAAAGCAAATGTACAGAAAAAGAAAATAACGGGAAATGGCTTCCTGCTTCTGATCACAATCGCATTATTTGTAGTAATGTATGTTGCAGGTATGATTGTTTTTGCTGATAAAGGTTTTGCAAAACCTCAGATGTTTCTGAACCTGTTTGTATCTAATGCGGGTCTTCTGGTTATTGCGTGTGGTCTTACAATCGTTATGATCACCGGTGGTATTGATATTTCCGTAGGTTCTGTTACTGCACTTGTATGTATGGTTCTTGCAGACCTTATGGAGAACAAAGGTGTGAACGCATATGCAGCAGTTTTAGTTGCACTGCTTATTGGTGTTGCTTTTGGTATTGTTCAGGGATTCCTGGTAGCTTATCTGGATATCCAGCCATTCATCGTTACTCTGGCAGGTATGTTCTTCGGACGTGGTCTGACAGCTATCATCAGTACTGATATGATTTCTATCAAGAATGAGTTATTCCTGAAATGGGCAAATTACCGTTTCTATATGCCTTTTGGTTCAACCAGTAAGAAGGGTAAATTTATTCCGGCTTATATTCCGCCGACAGTTGTGATTGCTCTGATTGTTGTAATTCTGATCGCGGTTCTTCTGAAATATCGTAAGTTTGGACGTAAGCTTTATGCGATCGGCGGTAGCCGTCAGAGTGCATTAATGATGGGTCTGAATGTTAAGAAAACTATTTTTAATGCTTATGTTCTGGATGGTTTTCTTGCAGGCCTTGGTGGCTTCCTGTTCTGTTTGAACAGTTGTGCAGGTTTCGTTGAGCAGGCAAAGGGTCTTGAGATGGATGCAATTTCATCAGCGGTTATTGGTGGTACGCTTCTTTCAGGTGGTGTTGGTACTCCAATCGGTACTCTGTTTGGTGTTCTGATTAAGGGTACAATTTCCAGTTTGATTACTACTCAGGGTACTTTGTCAAGTTGGTGGGTAAGAATTATTCTTTCTGTACTGCTTTGCTTCTTTATTGTTATTCAGTCTGTGATTGCTTCTATGAAGAAGAAAAGTAAATAAGGTGTGATTATGCAAGCTGGGACTCGTGGAGAGTTCTGGCTTGTTTTTTGCTATAGCAGGAGGGACGCGCGAAGCAGTATCTCTCTGTGGGTTCAGTTCCGGGGGCTAAGTAACTCTAAGATTTGGAAAATCCGCTAAAAGCATGAAGAAAAATGCAAAACTCGCTCCGTTGCAAACTTTGCTCAGATACGTTGCTATTTTTCTTCATAACGCGGATTCCCCAAACCTAATAAGAGTTACTAAGCCCCCGAAATCGCACCTGAACTATAATATTTTCTGCGCGTCCCATTTAACCGAATCAAGTAAGTCCCCTGCTTCAATTGCGAGAAGCAATAAGCAGTGGGTGGGACTTGCTTGTATCAGGAGGGGTACAAGCCCCTCCTGATAAACTGCGGAGCAGTTATTCGGTTATGAGCAAGTAGCGAAAGCGGATTGCGAATATCCGATTGACCTATAACATTCACACTCCCAAAACATTAAATATTCCTAAATACGTTTTTGTTAATGGTAGTGCTTTAGCTGTTTATAACTGCGAATTATGATGGTTTGCTTGATATTGGGGGGATTTTACTCTATACTTTAGGCAGTAGAAATATATGGATAGAAAAATGTTGCGGAATGTATGACTGGCAATGTCAGGAGTGGTTTTATTACTTTATTAATTGCTGATTATGTAGTACAATCGTAACTTATTATGCGTTTATTTAGGAGGATAAAATAGAAGATGTGGATTGCAGATGGATGGAAAGAATATGAGGTAATTGATACTTCCTGTGGGGAGAAGCTGGAACGTTGGGGGGATTATCTTCTGGTGAGACCGGATCCGCAGGTTATTTGGGATACACCTAAGGTGAATAAGGGCTGGAAACATATGAATGGTCATTATCACAGAAGTAAGAAAGGCGGCGGTGAATGGGAGTTTTTTGATCTGCCAGAGCAGTGGGATATTCATTATAAGGATCTTACCTTTCATTTAAAGCCGTTTAGTTTTAAACATACAGGTCTTTTCCCGGAGCAGGCTACAAACTGGGATTGGTTTGGAGATAAGATTCGTAATGCGGGACGTCCGGTGAAGGTGCTGAATCTTTTTGCTTACACTGGCGGTGCGACTTTGGCGGCGGCAGCTGCGGGAGCTTCTGTTACTCATGTAGATGCTTCTAAGGGTATGGTTACCTGGGCAAAGGAGAATGCGGTGGCTTCCGGTTTAGGGGATGCGCCGATCCGCTGGCTGGTGGATGACTGCGTGAAGTTTGTGGAGCGTGAGATCCGCAGAGGAAATCATTATGATGCGATTATTATGGATCCGCCTTCTTATGGCCGTGGACCGAAAGGGGAAATCTGGAAGATTGAGGATTGTATTCATGATCTGATTAAGCTTTGTACGAAGATTCTCAGTGATGATCCATTATTTTTCCTGATCAATTCTTATACAACCGGGCTGGCACCGGCGGTTCTGACTTATATGCTTTCTACGGAGCTTAAGAAGTTTGATGGTCGTGTGGATTCTCAGGAAATCGGGCTGCCGGTAAGTTCTAACGGACTGGTTCTGCCATGTGGTGCTTCCGGCAGATGGGAAGCAAAATAAACAAAATAAGAATAGTGTGAGATGTAAAAGATGAAAGAATTTAATTTAAAACACGAGGCTAAGCGTTACGGCTGCGCGGTTCTGGCAGCTACGATCATGGCTTTGAATATTAAAACGTTTGTACGCGCAGGCGGTCTTTTTCCGGGAGGGTTTACAGGGCTTACACTGTTGATCCAGAATATTTTTCAGACATTTATGGGGATTGCGATTCCATATACACTTATTAATGTGTTACTGAACTCGATTCCGGTATTTATTGGTCTGAAGTTTATTGGAAAGAAGTTTACAATCAGTTCCTGCTGTGTGATCGTGCTGTCAGGTCTGCTTACGGATATTATTCCGAGTCAGCCAATCACTTATGATACGTTGCTTATCAGTATTTTTGGTGGTCTGATCAATGGTTTTTGTATCAGCCTTTGTCTGATCGGTAATACAAGTACCGGCGGAACGGATTTTATTGCAATCTATTTCTCTGAGAAGAGTGGCAGGGATATCTGGAATTATATTTTATGTGGAAATGCGGTGATACTGACGGCTGCAGGTCTGTTGTTTGGATGGGACAGGGCGCTGTATTCTATTATTTTCCAGTTTACCTCTACGCAGGTGATTCAGATGCTGCACCAGAGATATAAGAAGCATACCTTGTTTATTATTACAAAGGAACCTTACCAGATTTATGAGGAGATCTTTAAGCTTACGAATCATACGGCGACGCGCTTCGAGGGAACCGGATGTTATACGGATGAAAAGACCAGTATGATTTATTCTGTTGTGTCTACGGAAGAAGCGAAGTTTTTGGTAAAGAAGGTACATGAGATCGATCCGAAAGCCTTTGTAAATATCATCAAAACCGACTACATAAACGGAAGATTTTACCAGAAAACAGATTATTAATTACTTGTATTCTCCTTTTGCTAAAGTATAATGAAAGTACAAGAATTGTTGTTCATACGCCTGATACATGACAGGGATATTTGATATAGGATTTTTTGCTCTGAGGGGTGAATTGCCTGTGTTATTTTCTGAAGCTGTTATAGGTGGAGTGGGCAGCAATGTATAAGGAGGGTGATATTTATGAGCAATGCAACCGAAAGCACGCTTCCTCTCAACAGTAAAACAGGTTATGACCGTAAAGCCTGTAAGACGTGCGCCTGTTCCACCTGCTATGAACAGGAATTCTGCGACCGATGCAGTTCCTGCCAGAATCTGTCCCGGAAACTGGACCGGTGCAATGCCTATGAGGGAGCATATAACTATTAACCCTGAACCAAAAGCCGCTGTTTGATGCAGCGGCTTTCGTGTTATTATTTTACAAGATATTTTAGAAAATCCTGGGACGCATAAGTTTTAATTTGTATGGATTCCTGGAATTTACAGATTTGCCATTTGAATCTGATATAATTATATTGCTGTTGTTAATTTACAACATGAACATTTGAAGGAGAGATAAGGAATATCTTGCAGAAAGTGAAATTATATATGAAGAGAAAAATAATCTTAAAAAAATTTATTATATTTTTGATGTTAATTCTATTTGTGACAGCAGGCAGCACCATATATACAGTCTCTGTACATGCGGCAACTTATGTCAAACAGCAAAGTACTTCTGCCAGCATCACATCGAAGAAAACCGGCTGGCAGAAGATCAATGGAGCCTATTATTTTTATAATTCAAAAGGCAGAATGATATGTGGATCCTTTAAGTACAAAGGATATTATTACTACTGCACAGCCAATGGCAAACGTTTCACCGGATGGATGAAACGCTCCGGAAATAAATACTATTATAACCGCAAAAACGGCGCAATGTTCCGCAATCGCTGGGCGACAGGAGATAAATATACTTACTATTTCGATAATTCCGGTATTGCTATCGCCGGTAAGTGGTTTGCCCAAAATGGAAAGAAATACTATTTTCTCAGCAATTCAACCATGGCAAAAGGCTGGCAGAAAATAGGCGGATATTATTACTATTTCAGCAAAAAAACAGGAGTGCTTGCGACAAATACCTGGGTTGGCAACTATTATGTCAACAGCAAAGGCCAGCGCGTGAAAGCCTCAGACTCCAAACCAACAGTCAGCCAGAGCGGAAACACCTATACATACAAAAGCAGCACCTTAAATATTAAACTCTCCTGCAAATCTGTTCATGGAATATCATACTGGGTAGCGCGCATAAAAACAGCCAACGCCAAACAGCTGAAATCCGCCCTTTCAAACGGAACCTACGGCGGCCAGCGTCAGACTACTTCAAACGCAGTATCTTCCAACGGAGGAGTAATTGGTGTAAATGGCAGCGCCTTTGACTACGGCACAGGAAAACCATCTCCGTTAGGCATGTGCATCAAAAACGGAATCATTTACGGCGACTACATGACCAGTTACTCCGTCATGGCAGTCAAAAACGATGGAACCATCTACACCCCTGCACAAGGCTTGATGGGCAAAGACCTCCTCGCCGCCGGAGTAAAAGACACCTACAACTTTGGTCCTGTCCTGATCCAGAACGGGGAAGCACAGCTCCCATGGGCAGAAACAGAGAAATACTATCCCCGCACAGCAGTAGGAATGGTAAAACCAAACGAATACGTCCTCCTTGTAACAGACACCGGAACCTACAATGGTTTAAACCACTGGGATATGGTAAACATATTCAAATCCTATGGCTGCACTTATGCCTACAACCTGGACGGTGGCGGCTCCGCAACCTTATACTTCAATGGTAAAGTAATGAATAAACTGATCGGAAACACCCAGCGCCCATGCGCTGACTTCCTCTACTTCACCCGATAACTTTTATCCTGGTAATCTTTTTCCAGATAATAATCACGCCTGCTTGCACACGCCGCCAGCGCCCAGCACACCAAAACCAGCAGGGCAGCCCCAATAGCCAGCAACGCAAGCAGGACAACAATAAACACACGAATCAACAAAGACATAAAGAACCTCCTTTCAGATAAGAGTATCAAAAACGAAAAACAGATCTTGTTTATAAGATATGATTTTTATACATATTTATACACTTATAGCAATTCCGGAAAATACTGTAAATAAGACTGTCCAGCAGGATTTCACTCTCTGATGAGCTGGATTAATTGCAGTATTTTATGGGATTGCTACAGGATAAGCCGGGTATATATTCACAATTAAAACTGGGAACTTACTTGATTCATAAAAAAGATATCAGGCTATTCCTGACACAGGAATAATTCAGAAAATTAAAAGATCTGCCAGAGAGTGTTTGAAAAATGTCTTTTGCAAGATGTGCGTCACAATTTTGGAGAATGATTTTTCAAACACGCTCTAACTATAGTATTTCCAGAAATGCTATAAATTTAATATACGCCGTTATACCAAAAAAGGCAAGCCGAAACTCTCGATGAATTTCGACCTGCCTTTAAAATTAAATTACTGTTCACTCCGTTCTCAGTAACACGCTTTGCGCTGCACAGAATTTATGCGATTAGCATAAATTAAGTGATACTCCATGGGCTATGCACAAGGAGGTTTATATTTCCTGCGTAACAACATCCAACATCCCAGCCACTTTATCACTTTCACATCCAGTTCCCAGCGTGAAGTATATTCCCTCATCAAGAAAGCATTCTCCCCGTGTTTTTGGCAAAATATTAACAATTCCCCAAAAACACTTGACAACCACAACTTTACCATACTAAAATGTAAAAAGCATAAAAAATGTTGCCACAGGAAAAACAAATGATTGCAGTATACGGAATCAACTCTTTCCACCCATGGCAGAACAAGGAGGAATATTATGAAAAAATACAGCGACATGAGCAGAGAAGAACTGCTTGCACTCAAAGCACAGCTGGATAAAGAATACGCAGACACCAAAGCACAGGGACTTGCCCTCGACATGTCACGTGGTAAGCCGGCAGCCGATCAGCTTGATCTTTCCATGGGATTAATGGATGTATTAAGCAGCGACTCAGACTTCAAATGTGAAACAGGTGTAGACTGCCGTAACTACGGTGTGATCGACGGTATTCCGGAAGCAAAACGTCTCCTTGGCGAAATGTCCGAAGTAGATCCTGACCACATCATCATCTACGGAAACTCCAGCCTTAACGTAATGTTCGACAGCATCGCACGTTCCATGACTCACGGCGTAATGGGAAATACACCATGGTGTAAACTTGACAAAGTAAAATTCCTCTGTCCTGTACCAGGATACGACCGTCATTTCAAAATCACAGAATTCTTCGGAATCGAAATGATCAACGTACCAATGACACCACAGGGTCCGGACATGGATATGGTAGAAAAACTTGTCAGCGAAGATGCAGCAATCAAAGGTATCTGGTGTGTACCGAAATACTCTAACCCACAGGGCTACACATACTCCAAAGAAACAGTAGAACGTTTCGCAAGACTGAAACCGGCAGCACCTGACTTCCGTATTTACTGGGATAACGCATACAGCATTCATCATCTCTATGATGAGAACCAGGACTTCCTCGTAGAGATCCTTGAGGAATGTACAAAAGCCGGAAATCCTGATATTGTATACAAATTTACATCAACATCAAAGGTAAGCTTCCCGGGATCCGGTATCGCAGCAGTAGCCGCTTCCAAAGCAAACCTGGAAGATTTCCGCAGCTACATGCAGATCCAGACAATCGGTCATGACAAATTAAACCAGTTACGTCACGTAAAATTCTTCAAAGACCTTGACGGACTTCATGCACATATGAGAAAACATGCAGCAATCATCCGTCCGAAATTCGAACTGGTTCTTGATACATTAGAGAAAGAACTCGGCGGCCTTGGAATCGGTGAGTGGACAAAACCACATGGCGGATACTTCATCTCCTTTGAGTCCATGGAAGGATGTGCAAAAGCAATCGTTGCCAAAGCAAAAGAAGCAGGCGTTGTGCTTACAGGTGCCGGAGCAACATATCCATACGGAAAAGACCCGAAAGACTCCAATATCCGTATCGCACCAAGCTTCCCGACACTGGAAGACCTTGGAAAAGCAGCAGAAGTATTTGTACTCTGTGTAAAACTCACAAGTATAGAGAAATTACTGGAGAACGCTTAAAACAGAATAAACTGTATTTTACTTTCAGGATAAATAATGTATACTAAAACTGCCCGGCATAATCATTTGCCGGGCGGTTGCTGTTTATAAATGTATAAATTACAGACAACAATAGTAATCTGGGGTAAAATTACCTCGACAAGATGTGGATTTACGAGATAGAAAAATTTACATAGGCTATAGTTAAGAAAATTTGAAAGGGGAATGTTATGAGCGTCAGAAAGAAGATCATGATTACTCTGATCGTAATTTTACTCCTGCTGACCGCCGGAGTATACGGTTACGGTGTTTACTATTTTACAGAACATTTTTTACCGGGCTCAATGGTGAATGGATTCAACTGCTCTTACATGACGGTAAAAGAATCCGAAGAACTGCTTACAAAGAAAACAGAAGCTTACGTTCTTACGATTAACACCAGAAACAACGGCCAGGAGAGTATTACAGCAGAAGCGGCAGGACTTTCCTATGAGTCAGATGGAAGCGTGGATAACCTGATTAAGAAACAGGCTCGTTTTACCTGGTTTCTTGCCTTTAATCAGCACAAAAATTATGAAATCGCATCATCTGTTAAATATGATGAGCAGAAAGTAAACACAGCTATATCGAACCTCAAATGTATGCAGCCGGAGAACACAACAGAACCGTTAGATGCTCATATCGAAGAGAAAAACGATAAATTTGAGGTTGTTCCTGAAGAACAGGGAAATGCCCTGAAGAAAGAAGAAACCAGCCAGGATATCATAAATGCCCTTGTCACAGGAAGAAACCCGATCGATCTGGAAGCAGATGGCTGTTACAAAGAACCTGCAGTTTACCAAAATGATGAGACTCTGGTCAGAAACTGTGAGCTGATAAATAAACTTACAGACGTAGTCGTTACCTATGATTTTGATGACCGCACAGAGACAGTAGATAAAGAAGTAATTAAAAACTGGCTGATAACAGACGAAAATGGTCTTTACACACTTGACAAAAATCAGATAGAAGCGTATATCAGTGAATTGGCGGCAAAATATGATACCGTCGGAACCGGGCGGACATTTAATACATATGATGGTCGTGAGATTTCTGTCGGCGGAGGTGACTATGGCTGGCAGATCGACCAGAAAGCAGAAACAAAAGAACTGCTTAGCCTGATTCAGAATGGAGAAACCCAGGTCAGAGAGCCGATATATTCTCATGAAGGTCTGGTACGAAAGACAAATGATATCGGATATACTTATATAGAGATTGACCTGACCGCCCAGAGAATGGTATTCTATAAAGATGGAATACCTACTGCGGATGCGCAGATCGTATCCGGAAATCCGTTTGTGCCAAACTGTGCAACACCGACAGGCTGCTATACAGTAGGTGAGATAAAGAGCGGATGCACCGTAAACGGAGAAGATTATCCTTCAGCAGTAAATTACTGGATTCTATTTAACGGAAATCTTGGAATCAGTGATGCTCCATGGAGAACGGCTTTCGGAGAACAGCTTTATGAATTCGAAGGAACACATGGAAGTATCTGTGCACCGTCAGATCAGGTACAGATCATATACAGCAATGTTGAGAAGAATACACCAGTTGTGATTTATGAATAAAGGAGAAGAGAAATGAAAATCGTAGTATTAGCGGGAGGAACAAGTACAGAACGTACTGTCTCCATTACATCAGGAACAGGAATTTGTAAGGCATTACGCCAGAAAGGGCATCAGGCTATCCTTGTAGATATTTTCTGTGGTGTTGAGAATGTAAACTGGGAAGATCCATTCCCGGCAGAATATGATGTTGATGCGGCATCTGAATATATGTCAGTATTTAATGATAAAATCGAGCAGATGAAGAAGGAAAGAAGAAGCTTTTTCGGACCGAATATTCTGAAACTCTGTGAAGAAGCAGATATTGTTTTCCTTGGACTTCACGGAGCAAACGGAGAAGATGGAAAAGTCCAGGCAACTTTTGACCTGATGGGAATCAAATATACAGGAACCGGATATTTAAGCAGCGCCATGGCAATGGATAAGGGAATTACAAAGCAGATGTTCCTTGTGAACAATGTGCCAACACCACGCGGAGTATCTATGACGAAAGAGGAAATGACTACAGACCTGAGTGCATTTGAAATGGAATTCCCTGTAGTTGTAAAAACCTGCTGTGGTGGTTCAAGTGTAGGTGTTTATATTGCAAATGACCAGACAGAATATGAGCAGGCTCTGAAAGACGCATATTCCTACGAGGATGAAGTCGTAATAGAAGAATACATCAAAGGCCGTGAATTCTCAGTAGCAGTTGTAGACGGCAAAGCATATCCAATCATTGAGATTGCTCCGATACAGGGCTTCTATGATTATAAGAATAAATATCAGGCAGGATCAACGATTGAAACCTGTCCGGCTGAGATTTCACCGGAACTCACAGAGAAAATGCAGCACTACGCAGAAGCAGGAGCAAAGGCATTATTTATGGAAGGCTACTGCCGTCTTGACTTCATGATGAAGGAAAATGGAGATATGTATTGCCTTGAAGCAAACACACTTCCGGGAATGACCCCGACCAGCCTGATTCCTCAGGAAGCGAAAGTCCTGGGAATCGACTATCCGACGTTATGTGAGAAACTGATCGAAGTATCCATGAAGAAATACAAATAATTAATATAGGCTGCGGCGTGAAAAGACAAAAATTCCATTGCCGCAGGCAATCTGAAATTTTGACTGCGTTACTGAGAACGGAGTGAACAGTAATTCAGTATATTATGATAACAGGAAAGAAGAAATAAAAAAGATTATGAAGAATTTAACTCTGGAAAATATCGCACAGGTTTGCGGCGGTACTTACTATGGTTCTGCGGACAAACTGCAGGAAGAGGTAACATCAATCATTACAGACAGTAGAAAAGCAGAGAACGGATGTCTGTTTGTGCCTATCGTGGGAGAGCGTGTGGATGCACATAAATTTATTCCACAGGTAATGGCAGCAGGAGCACTGGCAACTTTATCAGAGCGAGTAATTGAGGACGCAGATTTTCCATATATTGTAGTGGAATCCTCATTACAGGCAGTAAAAGATATTGCGGAATTTTATCTGAAACAGCTTCAGATTCCTGTTGTGGGAATCACAGGAAGTGTAGGAAAGACGAGTACAAAAGAGGTAATTGCTTCTGTGCTGAGTCAGAAATACCGCACACTGAAAACACAGGGAAACTTTAATAATGAACTTGGTCTGCCGCTCACTGTTTTCCGGCTTCGCGACGAAGATGAGATGGCAGTTCTTGAGATGGGAATCAGTGATTTCGGAGAAATGACCAGACTTGCAAAGATCGCAAGACCGGATACTTGCGTAATCACCAATATCGGAACATGTCATCTGGAAAACCTGGGAGACAGAGACGGCGTTCTCAAGGCGAAGACAGAGATTTTCAAGTTCCTGAGACCAGACGGACATATCGTATTAAATGGCGATGATGATAAACTTGCCACAGTCAAAGGCCATGAAGAAATTAAACCTGTATTCTTTGGGATGGACAAAGACTGTCAGGTTTATGGAGATGAAATCGTAAGCAGAGGCTTAAAAGGAATGACCTGTATGATCCACATGGGAGACACTGCATTTAAAGTAGATATCCCAATGCCGGGACGTCATATGGTATATAATGCGCTGGCGGCAGCAGCGGTCGGAAATATTTATGGGCTGACAACTGAGCAGATTAAAACCGGAATCGAGAGTCTTGAGCCAATCAGCGGCCGTTTCAGAATGATTGAGACGGACAAATTCCTGATTGTGGATGACTGCTATAATGCAAATCCAATGTCCATGAAAGCATCCCTGGATGTTCTTCAGGATGGAACAGGACGAAGAGTTGCGGTTCTTGGCGATATGGGTGAGCTTGGTGAGAATGAAGTACAGCTTCACGAAGAAGTGGGCGAGCATGCCGGCAAATGCGATATTGATGTTCTTATCTGTACCGGAAATCTTTGTAAAAAGATGGCAGAGAAAGCACAGCAGACCAATCCGGAACTGAAAGTAATTTATGAACCGGACAGAGAAAGCCTGCTTGCAGATCTGAAAAAAATTGTACAGAATGGAGATACCATTCTTGTAAAAGCTTCTCACTTTATGAAATTTGAAGAGGTAGTCGGGAAATTGCAGAATATGTAAATCAGCGGGTTCCGAATATTTGAAAGATCTTTTGATCCTGACATCATAATAAAGGAACAGTAGAGAAACAGAATCTTTTTTTATGTGCCAGAGCATGTTTGCAAAAAGTTTTTTAAACATACTCTGATACACAAAGAGGGGATTCTGTTTTTTTATGGAAGAATTTGATGAACGATTTTTGTTTCCTGACATGGTTGTCCGCAGTATAATAATTCTATCAGTTTAATCGATCTAGGCAAGTTCCTGAAAAATACCGGGAACTGCCGGAATCAGGAGGATGTTATGCTGGAGAAAATCATGGATCTGCATCTCCTGCTTTACGCCATGGTGGTATTGGGCGGACTGGGCGCACTGGGGATGCTGGCAACACATCTTACATACCGAAGACTGATAAGAAAAAATACAGAGACAAGAACAAATCTCAAAGAGAAATGGATGAACCTGTGGAAAACAAGAGACAAGTTGTTAAACCGCATGAACCGGCTTGTATGGTATCCGTCACTTTTTTGTACTGCGCTTTTGGGAGCGGTTTTTTTTCTCTATTCGGGAAATGGAGAATGGGATGGTATGCCGCTGGCATATCTGTATGTGGGTGCGATCATCCCTGCAGCACTGCTTTTGCTAAGACAGGCACTGGATTTTACGTACAAGGAAGAACTTCTTATGAATACGCTTTCTGATTATGTGGAACATGTCAGAACCTGGGTTGAAGAAGTTCCGGCGGAAAAGAGACCAAACGAAGCTGCAAAGGAAGAAATCATAGATCATATTGCGGAGAGTATCCGTCAGACAGCTGCAGCCGGAAGTCATTTCAGCCGGATGCTTACGCCGGAAGAGGAAGAGATAATGAGAGAAATCATAAGAGAATTTATGGAATAGAAAAAACACATGTGAAAAAATATAGAAACTGTTAAGGTATTGAGCAGTTACGAAAAATTTATCTGCAGAACTGCCATGAGATGTCTATAGTAATTCCATGAATATTTCATGGCAGAATAGGCAGATAAAATAAATTAATAATCGTCGTCTTCTTCAATTACCTGAATCTCCAGGTAGTCAAAATCAATTTGTTCTATAAAATTATCCTGATAAAATCTTGCCTTTCCATGTTTCTTAAAATGTTTGATGGTAGACTCCAGCCAGATCGGATTGCCCAGATCCATTTCATAGCAGATACTTTCCAGTCCCCGGAAAATCTTATGAGTCCTGGTATCTTCTGAATCATCACAAATTACAGTGTCTTTTAACAAATGGTTATTTTTCCAGATTTTTCCCCATAAACGAAACATTATATATCCTCCTGATTGTAGAGTAGTGAACGTAATAGATAAATTATGTTGCGTAAGAAAGTTACTGTTCACTTCGTGCCCGGTAATATAAAAAATATTGTTAATGCTTTGTGGCGGACAAACATTGTTTAATAGAGTATAGCGGATTTAGAATCGGAAGTAAAGGAAAACAAAATATGGAAGAAATCTGGGAGCCGGTGTCAAAATATTAACGAAAACGTTTACGTTTGAAAATTGAAAATTAGTCAGAAAACATTGAAAATGTCGAAAAATAAAGGTGCGTGGTAATATATGGCGAAAACGATTTGAGTAAAAATGCACAATATAAAAGCTTGAATATAATACAATCTATATGAAAAGCATAATTTAAGTAAAAACACCATTGACAAATTGGATGATATGCTGTTTAATAAAGAAAAGAAAACGATTAAGTAGAGCGAAATCAAACAAAACTTAATCGAAAAATGTGTTTCGAAAGTATAAGCGTAAGAAACACCACACACCAAAGGGTACGAAATCATTTATTTATTAAAGGAGGACACACAATGAAGAAAAAAGTAATGGCAATTGCACTGGCAGCAGCAACAGTATCATCTATGATGGGAGCATCTGTAGCAAGCGCAGCAACAGACGTTGCACAGTCTGATCTGGCTTACAAGGGAGATCTGGAAATCATGCATTACTCCACATCCGAAGAATCTGAAGGAAATGGTGGTTCCGATGGATTCCGTACAGTATTAGCAGCATGGAACGATACTCATCCGGACATCAACTTAAACGAGAACGTTCTTGCAAATGCAGAATACAAAACACAGATTGCTACTCTTGCAGCAGCTGACAACCTTCCGGATGTATTCCTTCTTCAGGGTATGAATACAAAAGCATGGGCTGAGCAGGGACTGGTCATGGACTTGACAGATACTATTAAAGCTTCTCCATATTATGATCAGTATGATCAGGATTACTTTACACCATTCAAAGATGGCGACAAGATTTACGGCTTCCCTGTACTGACAGGTGGTACCTGTACAGTAGTTATCTATGACAAAGCAATGTGGAAAGAGGCTGGATACGATCAGTTCCCATCAACATGGGAAGATGTTGAGAAAGCTTCCGAATACTTCAAAGAGCAGGGAATCGACACTGTAGCATTTGGCAATGGTGGAAAGTGGCAGGCAAACAGTGACTTCCTTTCTACACTTGGTGACAGATACACAGGTAGAGACTGGTTCCAGAGCCTGATCGACAAGAGCGGCGCAGCTTTTACAGATGAAGCGTTTGTAAAAGCTCTGGCAGAAACACAGCACCTGTTTACAGAAACAGATATCTTCAACGAAGATTACAACTCAGTAACAAACGAAGATGCACGTGAATACTATATCTCTGGTGATGCAGCAGCATTCATCGGTGGTAACTGGGATGAATCCTACATTGCAGCAACTCTGAAAGACAGCGATGAAGAGAAATTCAACAACATCGGATTTGCAGTTCTTCCACAGCCTGCAGATGCAACAGAAGATCCGGATTCCCAGAATATCGGTCTTGGATACGCTGTAGCAATCAATCCTAAGGTTGCAGATGATCCTGATAAATTAGCAGCGGCTATCGACCTTGCACAGGAAGTTACAGGACCTGCATTCTCTACATATGTAGCAGAGAACTATGCACTCGGCGGATTAACAAAGACAGACGATGTTGACCTGAGCAAATTTGACCAGATCACACAGGATTTCTACAACTACTCATATGTTGATACAACAAAATGCGAGATTTATGACTCCTACATCAACAGTGCAGTATGGGATGTTCTTAACACAGACCTTCAGACTATGATGAACGGTGAAATGACACCTGAAGAAGTAGCTGAAAACGCTCAGAAAGCATACGAAGAGAACTATTAATATCTGATTCGAATCGAAGCGGATTCATGCTTCGGTTGCGGATGCAATGAAAAAGTAACCGTTCTGCCCACTGTGGTGGGCGGAACGGTTTTGTATTACTGTTCATTAGGTGATCGGTAATGACAGTATACTATTATATGAATGGGCTGACTTTTCTGTAATAGTATATAGGGATTTTCAGGAAAGAGAGGTACAGCATATGTTGACAACAATTAAGCCCAAAAAGAAAACGCTTATTTTATATTTGCTTGTTCCCGTTTTAATGTTTGTATTTACAGTATTTGTTCCATTGGTAACTGCGCTGGTTTACAGCTTTTTTGAGTGGAAAGGCGGCCCTCAGAAAACATTTAACGGACTTGCTAACTACGTCCAATTGGTTCATGATTCTACATTCTGGCAGTCTTTTGGACATAACCTTTATCTGGTAATTGCATGTATCATCGGACAGGTTGGTATCGCATTTATCCTTGTCCTTATGGTAAATGCCAAATCCACTAAATTAAAAGGAATGCATCGTACATTCGGTTTCTTCCCAAGTACGATCGCAGCAGTATGTATTGGTTTGATCTGGAACATGATCTACCACAATAAATATGGTCTGATCAACTGGTTCTTAAGAGCAATCGGAAGACCGGATCTCTGTCAGGTATGGCTGAATAATTCTGATATTGTTATGCTTTGTGTAACGATTCCTCTGATCTGGCAGTTCATTGGATATTATATGGTAATTATTCTTTCTGCTATTTCATCAATCGACTCAGAAATTTTTGAAAGTGCACAGATTGACGGAGCAAATGGAATCCAGACAGCATGGTACATTACTCTGCCATTGATCAAGAACACAATGCTTGTATGTATTACCCTCTGCGTGGCCGGTAATATGAAAGCTTTCGATAACATTTATGTTATGACAAAAGGTGGTCCTGGTACAGCATCCATGGTTATGGCAATGTATGGATATCAGATATCCTTTAATCAGAGTAACATGGGATATGGTAGCTGCATTTCTGTAGCGATCTTCGTATTGTCTCTCGCGGTAATCGGAGGTTCGCAGGGACTTATCAAATATCTGACAAGGGAAAAGGAGGCATAAGATTATGAATAAGAACGTACCTAAAACTCATAAAGTGAGAAACGGGATTGCGGCAGTGATCATGAATGTGATCCTTATCATTTTCTCCCTGTCCTGTATTTTCCCGATCGTATGGATGGTATATTCTTCTCTGAAAGAGAAACGAGTATTTAATGCGGATATCATGGGTCTGCCGAAAAATCCATCATTGATCAACTACATAAAGATTCTCAGCAATAAGGATTATCACTTGGGACAGTCCATGATGAACAGTGTCAGAACAACAGGACTTTCCATTATCCTGATCATTCTGTTCAGCTTTATTGTTGGATATATCCTTGCACGTGTTCATTTCAAACTGAACCGTGTGTTATATGTAATGTTCCTGATGGGTATGCTGATTCCGATTCATTCCCTTCTGGTTCCGATTTATGTTGTATTCCAGAGATGTGGAATCAACAACAGGTGGTTTACACTGCTTCTGCCATATGTTTCCTTCGGTCTTCCAATGGGAATCTTCCTGGTAGAAGGTTATGTAAAAACAATTCCGGTTTCACTGGAAGAAGCAGCGGCAATCGATGGAAGTAACTTCACCCATACATTATGGACGATTATTCTTCCTATCTGCCGTCCAATCCTTACAACAGTAGCAATCATTCAGGTGTTCAGCTGCTGGAATGAATTCTCTTTCGCGTTGGTATTGCTGAAAGACGTAAGCCTGCAGACCGTACCGCTTGCACTGACACAGTTCAAAGGACAGTTTGCATCTGACTATCCGAAGCAGATGGCAGCCATGTTGATTACGATGGCGCCGGTTGTTGTTCTCTACTTCGCATTCAGTAAAGAAATTATCAAAGGTATGGTATCCGGAGCTGTTAAAGGCTGATTACCATTGGACACTGTACAGTTGGTAATGCCAATACCCCTTATGATTTAGCCAAGAATCCCCTGGAAGGTGTGTGACTCCTTACTTTCCGGGGGATTTCTTTGTCTTGAAATATTTTTATCTCAGATTATTTTACATTTTACAGGTCAGGAAACAGATTAAAAAATGCCTACAGAGTTTGTTTTTAAGAAAATACTTATCGTCACAGGCTTGATTATTCAATAGGAATACACTATAATTAACTTTAAATTTCCATAAATTAGCGTGCCAAAGTGTACATGGCACAAAAAACAGAATGGAGGATACATTATGAAATTATACGATACCGGTGTATATTTACTGAATGGTCAGAAGATTGTTCCGGAGAATCAGGCAGATGTTCCTGTTTCCAAAGAGGACGCAGCGAAGAATACCATTGCCTATTCAATTCTGGAAGCGCACAATACTTCCGGAAATATGGAGAAGCTTCAGATCAAATTCGATAAACTGACTTCCCATGATATCACTTTTGTTGGTATTATTCAGACAGCCCGCGCTTCAGGACTTGAGAAGTTCCCGGTGCCATATGTTCTGACTAACTGCCATAACTCTCTCTGCGCAGTAGGTGGAACCATTAATGAAGATGACCATATGTTTGGACTTACCTGTGCCAAGAAATATGGCGGCGTATATGTACCGCCTCATCAGGCAGTTATCCATCAGTTTGCAAGAGAAATGCTTGCAGCAGGCGGTAAAATGATCCTCGGTTCCGACAGTCATACCCGTTACGGTGCTCTGGGAACTATGGCAATGGGAGAAGGCGGACCGGAGCTTGTTAAGCAGCTTCTTTCCCAGACTTATGATATCAATATGCCGGGAGTAGTGGCAATCTATCTTACAGGTTCTCCTCGTCCGGGCGTAGGTCCTCAGGACGTTGCCCTTGCAATTATCGGAAAAGTATTTGCGAATGGCTATGTGAAGAATAAAGTTATGGAATTTGTCGGACCTGGTGTTGCTAATTTAAGTGCTGATTTCCGTATCGGTGTGGATGTAATGACAACAGAGACTACCTGTCTTTCCTCTATCTGGCAGACAGATGAGAAGATTCAGGAATTCTATGAGATTCATGGAAGAAGCGAAGATTACAAAGAACTGAAACCAGGCGAAACTGCTTACTATGATGGCTGCGTGGAAATCGACCTTAGCGAGATCAAGCCAATGATCGCAATGCCGTTCCATCCAAGCAATACTTATACAATTGATGAACTGAAAGCAAATCTGGATGATATTCTTGCAGATGTTGAGAAGAAAGCACAGATCAGTCTGGACGGAAAAGTTCCCTATACATTAAGAGATAAAGTAGTAGATGGCAAGCTTTATGTAGAGCAGGGAATTATTGCCGGATGTGCCGGTGGCGGTTTTGAGAACATCTGTGCAGCAGCTGATATCCTTAAAGGCAAGAGCATTGGTGCAGATGCATTTACATTAAGTGTTTATCCGGCAAGTACTCCGATTTATATGGAACTGGCTAAGAATGGTGTTCTGGCTGAACTTCTTGCAACAGGTGCTGTTGTAAAAACTGCTTTCTGTGGCCCGTGTTTCGGTGCCGGTGATACTCCTGCAAATAATGCATTTAGTATCCGCCATACAACCAGAAACTTCCCGAATCGTGAAGGTTCCAAGATTCAGAATGGTCAGATTTCTTCTGTTGCACTTATGGATGCGCGTTCTATTGCGGCAACAGCAGCAAATAAAGGTTTCCTGACTTCAGCAGAAGATTATACCGGTGGTTATACAGGCCAGAAATATTTCTTTGATAAGACAATTTATGAGAATCGTGTATTCGACAGCAAGGGCGTGGCTGATCCAAGTGTAGAGATCAAGTTTGGTCCGAATATTAAGGACTGGCCAAAGATGTCAGCGCTTCCGGAGAATCTGATTGTGAAGGTCGTTTCTGAGATTCATGATCCGGTTACTACAACTGATGAGCTGATTCCGTCCGGTGAGACTTCTTCTTATCGTTCCAATCCGCTTGGACTGGCAGAGTTTACACTTTCCAGAAAGGATCCGGCTTATGTGGGACGTGCTAAGGAAGTGCAGAAAGCACAGAAAGCTATCGAAGAGGGCAAATGTCCGGTTGAGGCAGTGCCGGAGATGAAGTCTGTTATGGATGTGATTAAGAAGGATTATCCGAATGTAAGTAAAGAGAACCTTGGTGTTGGAAGTACGATCTTTGCGGTGAAACCGGGAGATGGTTCTGCACGTGAGCAGGCGGCTTCTTGCCAGAAGGTGCTTGGCGGATGGGCAAATATCGCTAATGAGTATGCTACTAAGAGATATCGTTCCAATCTTATCAACTGGGGTATGCTTCCATTTCTGATTAAGGAGGGTGAGCTGCCATTTGCGAATGGAGATTATCTGTTCTTCCCGGAGATACGTAAAGCTGTGGAAGAGAAGGATGAGGTGATTAGAGGATTTGTTGTGGGTGAGAATGGTCTGAAGGAGTTTGAGGTGGCTCTTGGGGAGCTTACGGATGATGAACGTGAGATTATTCTTAAAGGTTGTCTGATTAATTATAATAGAAAGTAATGGAAAGTGGGAATGCAGCTGGCCTCTGGGGAGGCGGCTGCATTCTTTTGGATTGGAGGGACGCGCGTCTTTTTTGAGACGAGTTCGGTAAGGTGTTGTCAATAGTTAGGATTTACATTCAATATATTGGAAGGTTGTTTGGAAGAGGGGCTTGGTGAATTATAAGGTATGGATATGCAAAATTATAATTTGACTGTAGCAGAATGAAAAAGTCTGAAAATTACATAATGAATATAAATATTATGAAATTTATACAAATAATATAATAATAAAACAAAAATAATGAAATTAAATTCAAAAATGTATTGACAAATAGGGAGCGAGGTGGTATTATAATGACATCAAAAGAGAACAGCAAACAGAATAAATAATTAAAGAAATTCATTCAATTCATAGTATATATAAATGTTACAATGGAAAGGATGAAAATAAGAGAAAGGTTCAGGTGATTCCATTGGGAAAGAAATTATAAGCTTATCAATATAAGAGTGGCGGGTATCGCATTTCCTGCAAGAAAGACCTGGTACATAGAATTGTAAATGAGAGTGTTTTCCTTATATTTAAATATACGCACAGTTTAGTAAGGAAGAATAAATCGTACCGAGGGTATTATAGAAGCGATAACTTATATTGAATATCTGTCACAGACCTGATACAAGGATTTTGATAAATGTGTAAAGAAATATTTATCGAGAGAGTATAACCCTTATCTCAATAGTTAGCCGGGAAGAGGAGTTCCAGGGAACAGAGAAATTGAAGGTAAGAACGATATTTTGAAATGCATATCAGAAGTTTAGGGATATGGATTGAAGCTTTGCATCAGAAGGATATCGAATACATAGTAAGTATACAAAGATATCAGAAGAGAAATATTAAGGTACTTTTTCAAGTGATATTTTACATAAAGCTTAGAACATCTGCCATTAATGTTCAAAGAAAGTATGAAACGCACATAAGGGAATTAAACAGTTGTGAATTTAAGAAGTTAAGTTTATGATTGCTTAACACGAATCGTTGATGAAAAAGTGTATCCGATATTTCAGAAATAGTAAATTATAATACGTGAAATTATAATTTAAAATCTATAGAACTTTCTAAGTAGTTTCAGATGAGTGAAGTAACTGATATCGAGGAAAGCAGAGGCGAATCAGATTATAAGTAGCCATATGAATTATGAGCAGGAAAGAGGATAAGAATTCAGATATAGAAAAACTAAATAGTGAAACCCATAAAGTAATCTGTAAATAAATATTATTATAGAAAGAATACTAAGAGGAAAATAAATTGAATAACGAAGAACATTGAAACGGTCATCATTTTTGAAATTGAGGAAAGTAAAAAGTGATGACCGTTTTTGACGTGCAGATTGCGTAAATTATGAAATTAAGTTATACTCTCCATGAAAAGGAGAG
The DNA here is from genome assembly GCF_052064435.1 of Blautia sp. HCP3S3_B11. NCBI lineage: Bacteria > Bacillati > Bacillota > Clostridia > Lachnospirales > Lachnospiraceae > Blautia > Blautia sp. HCP3S3_B11. The sequence goes on along the minus strand of NZ_JBQHVP010000003.1, from coordinate 110,865 downwards.
TTTTTTATGTGGATAAAAGATATCAGAGATTATATATTATATGAAGACAGAGATATTCTGGTGTGTCATAAGCCGGCGGGGATTGCGGTTCAGAGTGCACGGGTCGGAAGTATGGATATGGAGAGTATGCTGAAGAATTATATTGCACAGAAAGCTCCGGGAAAGATGCCATATCTTGGAATCATTCATCGCTTGGATCAGCCGGTGGAGGGCGTTCTGGTGTTTGCGCTGAATGCTAAGTCGGCGGCGGAGTTGAACAGGCAGATGACGTCGGGAAAGATAAAGAAGATTTATCTGGCAGTGACAGAGGGGGAGATAAAGGCAGAGAAGGCAATTCTGGAGGATTGGCTGAAGAAAGATAACAGAACCAACAGTTCGGCGGTTGTTGCAGCGGGGACTGGTGGGGCGAAGAAGGCAGTGCTGTCTTATGAAGTACTGGAGACGAAGAGAATAGAAGAAGAGGGAACAGAGCAGGATGGAAAAATGAGAAGTCTGGTACAGATATGTCTGGATACCGGCAGACACCATCAGATTCGTGTGCAGATGTTACATGCTGGGATGCCGCTTGTTGGTGATAGAAAGTATAATCCACGGCAGAGTGGTCAGGAACCGCTGGCGCTTTGCTCTGCAAAGCTGGGATTTCAGCATCCTGTTACGAAAAAGAAGTTGGAATTTTGGGTAAAGCCTGCCGGAAGTGCGTTTGAGGGGTGGAATGAAATAAGATTCCTGGATAATGTGTGAAACTAAGGTGAAAAATGTGTAAAATCTCTGGACGAATTCCGTATAATGTGTATAATGTAGGAAGAAATATGCCCATGAGTTTGGGGCAGAGTTGTTTTATGAATAACCTGATATTTATGGATTGTTGTGCTGCATTGCGGTTTCAGCAATCTTCATTAGTTTACCATTGAAGGAAGAGGAGATCAAAATGAAAAGAGCAGCGGTAGCAGCGATAAGTTTGATGACAGGGCTGACTATGCTGACAGGATGCAGCAAGGCAGAAGTGGAAGAGACAATTCAGCCATTAGTGGCAGACGCTATCGAGGAATCTGATTCAGAAGCAGAAGCGGTGGAAGAGCAGGATGAGAGTCCGCTTATTCCGGAGATTGATACTGATGTAAAGATTGAAGCCGGATCCAGAATAGCGGTGGTGAGTAAATCTGTCAAGGGCGAATACTGGAAGATGGTTAAGAAGGGCATGGAAGATGCTGTTAAGGCAATCAACGATGCATATGGATTTAAGAAAGATGATCAGATCACAATGACTTTCGAGGGCCCGGATAATGAAGAAGATGTTGAGAGCCAGATTAATACAATAGATGCTGTTATTGCGGAGAATCCGGATGTTCTTTGTATTTCGGCAAGTGATATGGATTCTTGCCAGGCACAGCTCGAAGCTGCGAAAGAGAATGAAATTCCGGTTGTTGCATTTGACTCAAATGTATCTGAGAAGAAACTGGTAAAGGCATACAGAGGAACCGATAACGTGCAGGTGGGCAAGATGGCTGCTTATCAGCTTGGAAGCGCACTTGGAAAGATGGGAAAGGTTGCTGTATTTTCCGCACAGCAGAAGACAAAAAGTGTTCAGGACCGTGTGGATGGATTTATGAATAATATCCAGAAGTATGGGGATATTGAAGTGGTAGAAGTAATTTACGCTGATCAGGTAGATGATATGGAAACTGCCATGAAAGAGGTTCTTGATAAATATCCGGCATTGGATGGTGTATTCTGTACAAATGCAGATGTTACAGAGCTTTACCTTGGTCTGGAAAAGAGTGATGCGGGTGATGCTCCGGCATTAGTTGGAGTAGATGCTACGACGAAACAGCAGAAAGCAATCCGCAATGGTGAAGAAATCGGATGCGTTTCCCAGCAGCCTTATGCAATGGGATATCAGACGATCTGGACAGCGGCAGAGACAACAGCGCCTAAGAAATCCGTGACGATTGAGAAGAATCTGCTTCTGAATCCGGCATGGATAGACAGTGAAAGCGTGGACGATCCGGACAGCAGTGCATATCTTTATACGGAATAATGATGTATAGGGACGAGATATACGGAATAATAGTGTAGAAGCAGGAAAACACTGAGATAGAATAAAAAGAATAGAAAAAAACGAAACACGAAAGCAAAAGGATATCAGAAATTATTCTGATGATATTTGTTTTCGTGTTTTTTTGTGACCTGAAAATTTATTCAGTCTGGATTGTGTTTTGGGGGAGTGAGATAATACAAAATAGTAGATAAACATTGCTCCTGTGTCTGATTATCAGATATCCGGCTTTATTTGTCTATTGTTCTGACGAAATCTCTGTCGTAATATATCCGCATATCAAAAAAAACAATGTGCCGACAAATTGGTTCTTGAAACAATCTTGTCGGCACACTACTACAGCATAAAGGGATGGCTTTGAAGCAAATAATTATGAGATATGGCGGTAATATTGGAATTGTATATAATATATCAGTTGTGATAAAAATATAACAAAAAAATATTGGATATAAAAAGATATTTGAATAATTCGTGCAATTACATTGAATTTATTTGATAAATATGATACAATTTCACTATAAATTCGATTGAAAGAAGAGAAATATTTGACAAAAGGAGAAGACGATGAAACAGTGGTCAGAGATTATCAGAAATGTCACCATGTTGTCGCAGCTTGGACTGTCTCTCATAACACCGATTCTAATATGCCTGGCAGTTTGCTGGCTCATTGTTTCGAAGACGGGAGTCGGGGGCTGGGTGTATATTCCCGGATTTTTCTTTGGTCTTGGAGGTTCCGGGACAGTGGCGTATAAATTTTATCTTTCTATTAACAGACAGCAGAGGAAAGAAGATAAGAAGAAAAGAAATAAAATATCATTTAACAGACATTTATAAGAAATGAGAAGGAGATTTATATGAGCAGTGTAATGGATAATGTCCAGCCGGCTGTGAAAAAAGAAACACAGAGGGTTGCAGCTATCACAGGAATCGGATTGATACTGATGTGGATCATATTTGGAGTACTGCATGGATTTATGCCTCAGAAAGTACCACTTGATTATACAGTATTTCTTGGAGGTGCAGTCGGAGGATGGGTGGCAGTCCTGAATTTCTTTTTCATGGGGCTGGCAGTACAGAAGGCTGCGGCAGCGACAGATGAAGACACAGCAAGGATGAGAATTAAAGCAAGTTATTCTCAGAGAATGCTGCTCCAGATGCTGTGGGTGGTCGTTGCGATCGTTGCACCATGTTTCCATTTTGTGGCAGGAATCGTTCCGCTTTTATTTCCTGGAACAGGAATTAAAATAGCAGGAATTTTTCATAATAAGAAATAGTTGCTGCATGTGACCGGAATCAGGCGGACATCTGTGATTATAGCAATTGTAGTATTCTATGAAATTACTATAGATCAGAAAAATTTTTTATGAAGCTGCAGAGAAAAGATTCGAGTAACAGACAGCAAGACGGATTACAAATATCTGTTCCATCAAGCCGGAAAACAGACCGGTAGAGACGGGAGGTGAATAAAGAGTATGGAGTTGGATATTACCGGGGCAAGGATATTCTTTACATTGCCCATCAATGTGCCTTTTCTCGGACCATTAAAGATCAGTGAGACAATGGTAGTAAGCTGGATCGTAATGATTTTGATTACAGGTCTGTGCATCTGGCTGACACATGATCTGAAAGAAGAGAATATTTCCAAGAGACAGGCGTTGGCTGAGCTTATAGTAGAGAAAGCCAATAGCTTTGTAGTTGGAAACATGGGTGAGAAATTCAGATACATGATACCTTTTGTTGCAGCACTTTTTGCGACAAGCGTGGTTTCCAATCTGATCAGTCTTATCGGACTTCGAAGCCCTACAGCCGATCTTTCTACAGAAGCGGCATGGGCAGTTGTGGTTTTTATCATGATCACAGCACAGAAGATCAAGACCGGTGGAGTTGGTGGTTATCTGAAAGGCTTTACGACCCCGATTGCAGTTATGACACCGTTTAATATTCTTTCCGAGCTGGCTACACCTGTCAGTATGGCGTGTCGTCATTTCGGAAATATCCTTTCCGGTGTAGTAATCAATGGTTTGATTTATGGGGCACTGGCAGTTGCAAGTTCCGCACTTCTGGGACTGATTCCGGGTGTAGTCGGAGATGTACTGTCAAAGATACCGATTCTTGATGTCGGTGTACCTGCGATTCTGTCAGTCTATTTCGACTGGTTTTCAGGAATCATGCAGGCGTTCATTTTCTGTATGCTGACGGTAATGTATATCGCCAATGCTGCAGAGGAGTAGCAGAGATTTCAGCAGAATAATTATAATCATATCATTGTTGGAAATGAATTGATAACAGTGGTAATCGAAAAACAGCTGAAATATAACAGATGAGATGAAAGATAGCAGGGGAAAAGCTGCAAAGTATTTCTAACAGGAGGGTTTTACTATGGATTTTCAGTTACTGGCAAAAGGTATCGCATTAGCAGGTTGTGCAATTGGAGCAGGATGTTCACTGATCGCAGGTATCGGTCCTGGTATTGGTGAAGGTAACGCAGTAGCTAAGGCACTGGAAGCAATCGGACGTCAGCCTGAGTGCAAAGGTGATGTTACTTCTACTATGCTTCTTGGATGCGCAATTGCAGAGACAACCGGTATCTACGGTTTCGTAACCGGTCTGTTACTTATCTTCGTTGCACCTGGTATGTTCATGAACTTCCTGAGCTGATAAGAAAGCGCAGATGCCGGATATGACAGATGAGAGGCATCTGATTGGAACTTGTGGAGATTTCCGGCAACAGCTGGATGAATCCGCATAAGTATAGACAGGAGGTTACAAACATGCAGGTACAGGAATTAGTTGGAATTGTGCCGTGGAATTTTATAGCGACGATTTGCAACCTTTTTATTCAGGTATATCTGATCAAACATTTCCTCTTCAAGCCGATCAACGAGATGCTGGACAAGCGTAAAGCGAAAGCAGATGCTGAGATTCAGGATGCGGTGAAGGCAAAAGAAGAAGCCCAGGCAATGAAAGAAGAATATGAGAAGAATATGCAGGAAGCTAAGAATAAAGCAAACGACATTGTGATGACAGCTCAGAAAACAGCTGCGATCCAGAGTGAAGAGATGATTAAAGAAGCTTCCAGTCAGGTAACTGCCATGAAAGAAAAGGCAGAGAAAGACATTGCCCAGGAGAAACGTAAAGCAGTCAACGAGATCAAAGAAGAGATCGGCGGTATGGCTGTTGAGATTGCCGGAAAAGTAATCGAGCGCGAAATTAATGAAGAAGATCATACAAAACTGATTGATGAGTTTATTGAGAATGTAGGTGAGGCATCATGACAAAAACTGCCAGAGTGTACGGCGGCAGCCTGTATGACCTTGCCGCTGAGGAGAAACTCGATGGACAGATCATGGAGCAGATGATCGCAGTCAGACAGATTTTTCGAGAAAATCCAGGATATCTGAAATTGCTGGGAGAACCGGCAATTCCTGAGGAAGAGAGACTTAAGATGATCGAAGAGGCTTTCGGAGGACAGGCAGAGAGATATCTGGTGAATTTCCTGAAATTATTGTGTGAACGCAAGATTCTGAGAGAATTTGCCGGATGCTGCGAAGAGTTCATCAGACGCTACAACAGTGCACATGGAATCGCAGAAGCGGTAGTGACGAGTGCAGTGAAGCTCAGTGAAACTCAGATGGAGGCTCTGAAAGCGAAGCTTGAGAAAATAAGAGGAAAGCAGGTGTATCTGGTACAGAAGACCGATACATCCGTAATCGCCGGACTTCGTGTGGAACTGGAAGGCGTGCAGCTTGACGGTACAGTGCAGAGTCGTATTTCCGGTATTTCAAAGAAACTGAATGAAATGGTAATGTGAGAAGATATCAGGATTACAGGTTAAGAAGTCATTTCGTGCGGACACGAATGATTTTAGTATGCTGGTCCTGGAATCGAAAATAAAAGAATATAAAAGGATGGAATGGAAACATGCAATTAAAACCTGAGGAAATCTCCAAGGTCATCCGAAGCCAGATAAAATATTACGAAAATGCCATTCAACAGAACGAGACAGGTACGATCCTTATGGTCGGTGATGGAATCGCCAGAGCCAGCGGACTGGTAAATTGTATGTCAGGAGAACTTCTGGAATTTGAGGACGGAAGCTTCGGTATGGCGCAGAACCTGGAGGAGAACAGTGTCTCCATCGTAATCTTTGGTTCAGATGAGAACATTGGTGAGGGTCAGACCGTAAAGCGTACAGGCAAGGTCGTGTCTGTACCTGTAGGCGACGCCATGGTTGGACGTGTTGTAAATGCACTGGGACAGCCAATTGACGGAGCCGGCCCTATTGATACAAAAGAATTCCGGCCAATTGAGAGTAAGGCACCTGGAATCTGTGAGAGAAGATCTGTATATCAGCCTCTCCAGACAGGTATCAAGGCTATCGACTCCATGATCCCTATAGGACGTGGACAGCGAGAACTGATCATCGGTGACCGTCAGACCGGTAAAACTACAATTGCCACAGATACCATTATTAACCAGAAGGGGAAAGATGTTATCTGTATCTATGTAGCCATCGGACAGAAACGTTCCACAGTAGCTACATTAGTAGAGAACCTGACAAGAAATGGCGCGATGGATTACACCATCGTCGTAGCTGCTACAGCATCTGAGTCAAGCCCGCTGCAGTATATCGCACCGTATTCCGGCTGTGCAATGGGCGAGTACTTTATGAATAAGGGAAAAGACGTGCTGATCATTTATGATGATCTGAGTAAGCATGCGGTTGCATACCGTGCACTTTCCCTGCTGATCCGTCGTCCGCCCGGACGTGAGGCATATCCGGGTGATGTTTTCTATCTGCATTCCAGACTTCTGGAACGTGCAGCAAAGCTGGACGATGAACATGGCGGCGGTTCCATGACAGCACTGCCGATTATTGAAACACAGGCAGGTGACGTATCTGCCTATATTCCTACTAACGTTATTTCTATTACAGATGGACAGATTTTCCTGGAGACAGAGTTATTCCATTCAGGAATTATGCCTGCTGTAAACCCGGGTATCTCCGTATCACGAGTTGGTGGTGATGCGCAGATCAAGGCAATGAAGAAGGTAGCAGGAACACTGAAACTGATTTATTCCCAGTACCGTGAGCTGCAGAGCTTCGCACAGTTTGGTTCTGATCTGGATGCTGATACAAAGGCACGTCTGGAACAGGGAGCACGTATTGTGGAGGTTCTGAAACAGAACCAGAATGCACCGGTTCCTGTAGAGAAACAGGTTGCAATCCTTTATGCGGTTACAAAGGGTGTTCTGGAATCAGTAAAGGTTGAAGACGTAAATGTATATGAATCAGGATTATATACCTATCTGGATACAGATGCAGCAGGCGTAGAGGTTATGCAGGAGATCCGCTCAACAGGTAAGCTGGAGCAGGAAACAGAGCAGAAGCTTCGCAGCGTACTGGATGCGTATACAGAGAACTTCCTGAATACAAGACCTGAGAAATAAAGTGATTAGGAGGGTATCGTATGGCTTCGAATATGAAAGCGGTAAAGCTGCGTATCAAGAGTGTACAGAGCACCATGCAGATTACCAAAGCCATGGAGCTTGTAGCATCCTCCAAACTGCGTAAGGCAAAGGAACGTGCAGAGGTATGTCGTCCGTACTTTACAGAGCTTCACGAGACATTGAAGGATATTGCGAGAGAGAATACGGATTTCTCATCCGTTTATGCAAAAGAGTCCCTGAATAATAAAACCTGCTATGTAGTGATCGCAGGTGACAGAGGACTTGCAGGTGGTTATAACACCAATCTTTTCAAATGTCTGGAGGCGTCTGCTGAGGGTAAGGACTACATGGTTCTGCCGGTTGGAAAGAAAGCAGTGGAATATTTCCGTCAGAGAAGGATAGAAGCTCTGACAGAACAGTTTGCAGAGGCAGGAAGTATTTCTGTAGCGGATTGTTTTGAGATGGCAAATATGCTCTGTACGGAATTTCGCAAAGGAACCTTTGGCCATATTGAATTATGCTATACTGTCTTTAATTCCATGCTTTCCCAGCAGCCGGAGGTATTTTCCATGCTTCCTATGACTGATATCAGAGAGGAAAGCGGCGGTAAGATAGAGACGAAGAATCTGATTCTCTATGAACCGGACGGAGAGACAGTATTTGATGCCATTGTTCCGGAATATCTGGCAGGACTGGTTTATGGTGGTATCTGCGAAAGTACCGCAAGTGAACTGGCAGCCAGACGTATGGCTATGGATGCAGCCACAAGTAATGCGGAAGAGATGATCGATCAGCTCAATCTGTATTACAACAGGGCACGTCAGGCCAGCATCACGCAGGAGATCACGGAGATTGTTGCAGGTGCGGAAGGTCTTTAGAAATAGGAGATTATAAACATGAGTGAAAAACACATTGGCGAGGTAGTGCAGGTTATCGGTCCGGTACTGGATATCCGCTTTGCGCACGATGAACTGCCGCCTCTTCTCAATGCCATAGAGATTGATAATGATGGCGCAAAGCTGGTTGCCGAGGTTGCACAGCAGGTTGGTGATGATGTGGTAAGATGTATTGCCATGAATTCTACTGACGGTCTGGTGCGTGGTGCCAAAGCTCTGGATACAGGCGGTCCAATTTCCGTTCCTGTAGGTGAGGAATGCCTGGGACGAGTATTTAACCTTCTGGGTGACCCGGTAGACAATCTTCCGGCACCGGAGGCAAAGGAACGCTGGTCTATCCATCGTCAGGCTCCTTCTTATGAAGAACAGATGCCTGCAACAGAGATTCTGGAGACAGGTATCAAGGTCGTTGACCTGATCTGTCCTTATGCAAAGGGTGGTAAGATCGGTCTTTTCGGTGGTGCAGGTGTAGGAAAAACAGTTCTTATCATGGAGCTGATCCACAACGTAGCAACTGCACATGGCGGACTTTCCGTATTTACAGGTGTAGGAGAGCGTACACGTGAGGGAAATGACCTTTACAATGAAATGAAAGAAAGTGGAGTTATCGACAAGACTGCTCTGGTTTACGGTCAGATGAACGAGCCGCCCGGAGCACGTATGAGAGTTGGACTTTCCGGACTTACCATGGCGGAATACTTCCGTGATGAGAAGAACCAGGATGTGCTCCTCTTTATTGACAATATTTTCCGTTTTACACAGGCAGGTTCCGAGGTGTCTGCGCTTCTGGGACGTATGCCTTCAGCCGTAGGTTATCAGCCCACACTGGCAACTGAAATGGGTAACCTGCAGGAACGAATTACTTCTACAAGAAAGGGTTCCATCACATCTGTACAGGCAGTATATGTGCCTGCCGATGACCTGACTGACCCGGCTCCTGCAACTACATTCTCACATCTGGATGCAACAACTGTACTTTCCCGTGAAATCTCCAGCCAGGGTATTTATCCGGCTGTTGATCCGTTGGATTCCACAAGCCGTATTCTTTCCCCTGAGATCGTAGGAACAGAGCATTATGAGATTGCCAGATCAGTACAGAGAGTTCTTCAGCGTTACAAAGAGCTTCAGGACATTATTGCCATCATGGGTATGGATGAGTTGTCAGAGGAAGACAAACGTACTGTAAGCCGTGCCCGTAAGGTTCAGAGATTCCTGTCACAGAGCTTCTCTGTAGCAGAACAGTTTACAGGTATGCCTGGCAAATATGTTCCGCTGAAGGAGACACTGAGAGGATTCAGGATGATCCTGAACGGTGAGTGTGATGACATTCCTGAGAGTTATTTCCTGTTTGTGGGAACCATCGATGAAGTGTTTGAAAAAGCCAAGAATCAGTAAAGGGGGAAATGTCCTATGAGTACTTTCCCGTTGAGAATCGGAACACCGGACGGACTGCTCTTTGAAGGCAATGTGGAGCGTGTGGTCTGCAGAACTGTCAGTGGTGATCTGGCTATTCTTGCCAGACACTGTAATTACTGTACTGCCCTGGGAATGGGTGAAGCCAGTGTGGTAATGGAAGACGGCAGCAGACGAACCGCAGCCTGCATTGGTGGAATGCTTTCTGTTATGAACGGAAAGTGCCGTGTCCTTGCAACTACCTGGGAGTGGAAAGAGGATATTGATGAGCAGCGTGCGCAGGAAGCTAAGAAAAGAGCTGAGGAGATGATCGCCAAAGGTGGTTTGACTGATCATGATTATAAGATTGTGGAGGCTAAGCTGCAGAGGGCGTTGGTGCGTTTGAGTGTGAAGAACTGAGAAAATAAGAGTTATTAAAAGACTGACAGGAAATCCGGGAGGGGAGACTGTCGGTCTTTTTTGTTTGTGATATGGTTTTTTGGGGATATAGTGGGAAGAATTTGAGGGAGGGATTTGAAGGAGGGACGCATAGAAAAGGGACGCATAGAAAAATAATTTATTTCATGTGCGGTTTCGGACATTAAGATATTCTAAGCTGCTCAAAATCTGCTAAAGGCATGAGAAAAATGCCACAAACTCGCTTCGCTCAGACAGTGTGTCATTTTTCTCATAACGCAGATTTTGACCAGCTAAGAATATCTAAATATCCTGCAAATGCACATGAAATAAATTATTTTTCTATGCTGGTAGTTGGAGATTTTAAACACACTGGCAGGGACTTATTTGATTTGGTGTTGCTGTTCACGTGCTACTATCCCGCGAGGAGTTTTTGGGGTATGAATATGCCAAAATCCCGATACATATAAGTCAAAATTCCATTGATGCGGGTAATCTGGAATTTTGGTTACATTACTGTAAACGGAGCGAACGGCAACGATTCGGTTAAAAAGATGAAGCATAGTATATTGTCGCACATTGACACTTTACCATGATGAGGTTAAAATAAGGATAGATTATGCGACTGTAAGAGAAAGTGGGCAGTTGCGATATTATTTTGAATTTCGGTGGTTTGCCGGGATTATTTGGACAGGAGCGAATATGTTATGATAGCAGAAAAAATGAAACCTTATGTAAAAAATAATTCAGCCATTCGTATGATGTTTGAGGAGGGAAACCGTCTCAGAGCCATCTATGGGGCAGACAAAGTTTATGATTTCAGTCTTGGGAATCCCAGTGTTCCGGCGCCGGAGTGTGTGAAGGAGGCTATTATTGATCTGGTGAACGAAGTGGAGCCGACAGTGCTGCATGGTTATATGAGTAATGCAGGATTTGAGGATGTGCGCCAGATGATAGCGGAATCTCTGAATCGCCGCTTTGGGACAAAGTTTGCGGCGAAGAATCTGATTATGACAGTTGGTGCAGCCAGCGGTCTGAATGTGATTTTCAAGACGATCCTGAATCCAGAGGAAGAAGTGATTGTTTTTGCACCATATTTTCTGGAATATGGTGCATATGTGCGCAATTTTGATGGCAAGCTTGTGGAAATCTCTCCGGATACAACCACATTCCAGCCGAATCTTGAGGAGTTTGAGCAGAAGATTACGGCAAAGACAAGGGCAGTGATCGTAAATACACCTCACAACCCGACCGGTGTTGTATATTCCGAAGAAACCATTAAGAAGCTGGCTGCAATTCTTGAGAAAAAACAGCAGGAATTCGGCAGTGTGATTTATCTGATTTCTGATGAGCCATACAGAGAGCTGGCTTATGACGGTGTAGAGGTTCCGTATCTGACAAAATATTATGACAATACTATTGTTGGCTATTCTTACAGTAAATCTCTGTCCCTTCCGGGAGAGCGTATTGGTTATCTGGTAATTCCGGATGAAGCAGATGGCAGTGAAGAACTTATCACTGCAGCAGCTATTGCCAACCGTACCATCGGATGTGTCAACGCCCCATCCCTGATGCAGAAGGTGATTGCCAAATGCGTAGATGCAGAAGTGGATGTAGCTGCATATGACAAGAACCGCCTGGCATTGTATAATGGTTTGAAGGAATGCGGATTCGAGTGTATCAAACCGCAGGGTGCATTCTACCTCTTTGTGAAATCACCGGTAGCAGATGAAAAAGCGTTCTGCGAAGCTGGAAAGAAATATAATATTCTCATGGTTCCGGGAAGTTCCTTTGCCTGCCCGGGTTATGTGAGACTGGCTTACTGTGTATCCTATGATACAATCATCAATTCCCTGCCGGAGTTTAAGAAACTGGCAGAGGAGTTTGGACTGTGAAAACGGCGGGGATTGACATTGGGACAACAACGATAAGCGGTGTTGTTCTGGAAAAAGAGGAAAACGGACTGGCAAAGATTCTGGAGGCAAAAACTGTAGAGAACGGTTGCTTTATCGAAACCGGAAATGAATGGGAAAGAATACAGTATGCAAAAGAAATTGTAGAAAGAGCAGTGAATCTGCTGGATTATTTCCTGGAGAAGTATCCGCATGTTGAGCGGATTGGGCTCACAGGGCAGATGCATGGAATTGTCTATGTTGACAAAGAAGGAAATTGTGTCAGTCCGTTATATACATGGCAGGATGCCAGAGGAAGTATCTGCGATGGAGATCAGATTCCTTTAACAGAAGAAATCCGGGAAAGATGTCAAATCCATGCTGCTTCAGGATATGGGCTTGTCACACACATTTATAATATCAGACATAATCTGGTTCCGGATTCGGCTTTGAGCTTCTGTACAATCATGGATTATTTTGGAATGTATTTGACAGGGCGTAAAAAACCATTGGTACATGTGAGCAATGCGGCAGGTTTTGGATTCTTTGACAGCCATAAGATGTGCTTTGAAAAAGAAAAACTGGCTGAAATGGGAGTGGACGTAAATTGGCTGCCTGATGTCTGTACGGGAATAGAAAAATTGGGTACATACAGAGGACGGACAGTTACAACAGCAATCGGAGACAACCAGGCAAGCTTCCTTGGAGCAGCAGGTGATGAGGAGAATATATTACTGGTCAATATGGGAACCGGCGGACAGATTTCTGTTCTTTCCAGTCAGTATTTTTCGGGAGATGGAATTGAGGCAAGACCTTTCCTAAATAGGAAGTATCTGCTTGCAGGAGCATCTCTGTGTGGCGGCAAGGCATATGCGCTTCTGGAACAGTTTTTCCGAAAAATTGTAAAAGAAGCGACCGGACAGGAGCAGCCATTATACAAAGTAATGGAAAAGATGGCAAGAACAGGGAGAGACCAGAATAGTGAAAGAACTGAAAGTCGAAAGATTAAAGTTGAAACAACATTTGACGGTACGCGGGTAAATCCGGAAAAAAGCGGCAGTATTACCCAGATCTGTTCCGAAAACTTTACACCTGAAGATTTTTGCTATGGTGTTCTGAAGGGAATGAGCACAGAACTGTATCAGATGTATATGACTATTCAGAAAGGAATCGGCATAAAGATCAGGCGTATGATTGGTTCCGGGAATGGATTGAGAAAAAATCTGGTACTGTGTGAAATTATTGAAGATATGTTCAAGGCAGAACTTGTTCTGGCAGAATGTGAAGAGGAAGCTGCGACAGGAGCGGCAATGAGCAGTAGTATGTATAACTATAGCAACTCCACCAGATAATAAAATGAAGCAGTGAAGTGGATTGTGAATATCCGATTGACTCATACGATTTATAATCTGTTTTGCTTCTTTTGGAGAGTAATAAGTATCCGGATCCATATTTGTAAGAAAATCCTGAAAAATTTGCAGCATAAAAGGTTCCGTGATCGAAAAACACATATGCGCCCCTGAATTTGTCTGGTAAGTGAGTGAACAGGTATTTCCGCAAAGACACATGCGGAGATTTTCAGACAGATGATTCAGAGGTTTTTTAAGATTCGATAGGCACCATCATTGCAGCATTGAGCTATTTCACGGAGAATACGAATTCGCTGTTCAATGGTCAGAGGATGATAAAATGTTGATGGAATTTCTTCAAATAAACCTTCCTGCAGAAAACGTGTCATTCCATATTCTGTAAAATATATGATAAATTTTCCATCTTTAATTCGCTTTATATTATCAAGGAACAAAGCATCAGCCATGGATATAACTGAATCAGTCATGGGAAGCTCATAATTAAAAATATCTTTCAGCAGATCTTTGCGCAGGAAAGGAAGAATACAGGCTTCCGGCTGAATGTCTAATATTACATCAGCAGAACTTCTCGAATTGGAAACAAACTGAAACAGAGATGGTAAATCATCTGCAGCCAGTGGAAAGGTCTGAAATACAGACTGACACAGATCCTGATGTGAACGAAACAAATTCCATAATGCCTGTAAAATGTCTGGATCCTGATACAAAATTCCCATCTGATAATCAGAGGAACCGGATGGAATGTGCGGATTCCAATGTCAATATGGATAGTATCAGCAGAAACAGGGTATCTGCTGTCGGAACAGAAAAAGTTTCAAAATAAATCAAAAAATATTGATGAAGTCTACTAATCAGTGTATTTTCGTTGTATAATGATTTTATCGTACAGGGTCACTTTCCTTTGTAATGTTTTGGTCAAACTCATTATACATCAGAAAGCCCTGTACGATATTTTTTTATGAAAAAGTTGTAAAGTGGTGAACAATAATGTAACCATTGAAATTACATCTGCTTTTTGATATGATTACTGTCAAAGAGAGGTGTTTATAATGCAGATTTCAAGCAGATTTACAATGGCAATCCATATGTTTGCCTGTATAGATACATTTTCGGATCAGAAGATGACTAGTGATTTTATGGCAGCAAGCATTGGAACTAATCCGGTGATTGTTCGTAAAATATTGCAACAATTAAAGGCTGCTGGTCTTATTGAAGTTGCAAGAGGGACAGGCGGTGTGACAATTACCAGACCATTGGAGCAGATTACATTCCTTGATGTGTATAAAGCAGTGGAATGTGCACCAGATGAAGAACTGTTTCATTTTCATGAAAATCTCAATCAGAAATGTCCGGTAGGAAAGAATATTCACCATGTTCTTGATAAGAGACTGTTAGAAGTACAGAGGGCCATGGAGGAAAAGCTTTCAGAAATGACACTTGCTGATGTGAAAAAAGATATTGCAGTGTATACAGAGGAAGAGTAGCCTACAGAAGGCTTCGGATGAGTGATTATATCATCACAATTTCCGAAGCCTTTTTCATTTGTTGTAATCAATGTAAAACCGTTAAAGGAAGTTGTAACAAAAAAAGTTACAAAAAATGATGTAACTGTTGATATTATATCAAACAAATGATATAGTACAAACATGAGATGTAACAAACAGTGTTACAACAAATTAAGGAGGTAATTTAAAATGCAGAAAGTAGTAGAATTTTTACAGAAAAATCCAGTTCAGTATTTAGCAACAGTCGGAAGAGATGGAAAGGCAAAATGCCATTCATGTTCTGCTTTGAGCAGGATGGAAAGCTTTGGTTCTGTACAAACAACACAAAGGATGTTTACAAGGATATGTTAGCAAATCCTGAAGTAGAAGTTTCTGCTTCTTCGCCAGAATATGCATGGATTCGTATTCATGGTAAAGCAGTATTTGAGGACAACAAGAGTGTAAAGGAAGGATGCATGAATAACTCTATCGTTAAGGGACAGTACCAGACAGCAGATAATCCTATTTTTGAGGTATTCTATCTTGAAAATCCTCATGGTGTAATCGCAGATTTCTCTGGAAATCCACCTTATGAATTTTAATAATAGGTAATCAACAGAAAAAATTACAGTCTTCGGGGCAAGGTGTAATTCCTGACCGGCAGTATAGTCTGCGAGCAAAAGCTGATATGGTGCAATTCCATAACCGACGGTAAAGTCCGGATGAGAGAAGATATGATAAAACAAGTCCCGCAGGAAATCCCGTCCTGCGGGCTGTTTTAAATTCAGGCATCACCATTTTTCTCCGCAGCAGAACAGGAATTACTCTGACAAAAGAAGGTACTGAATTTCTCGGTTATGCCCGTCAAGTGATACAGCAAATGGAGCTGTTGGAGGATCGGTATATTACAAACCTGCCAGAGAAGGTGACATTTGGAGTATCTTCTCAGCACTATACTTTTACGGAAAACGCTTTTGTGGAATTAGTCAAGCGCTTTGGACAAGAACGATATGCCTTTTATTACAATGAAACCGGAACACATCAGATATTGGATGATGTGAAAAATCGTGTCTGTGATTTGGGCATCCTTTATTTATCACATGAAAACGAAGTCGTCATGCGGAAAGCGATAGAGGAAAATCATCTGGTGTTTACCGAGCTATTTGCAGCAAAGCCTCATGTTTTTTTGCAAAAAGATCACCCATTGGCATCGAAAAAAGTAGTTTCCGTTCATGACCTTGCACCTTATCCACGGTTAAACTTTGTGCAGGGAGAGTATGAATCTGTCTATTTTTCAGAGGAACTATTCAGCTCCATCCCGGTGGATAAGGAAATCCGGGTCAATGACAGAGGGGCTATTGTCAACTTCATGCTTGGACTGAATGCCTATACTATTTCCAGTGGTATTTTCCCGAAATATTTGAACGGAGAAAATATCATCTCCGTTCCGCTTGCAGAAAATGAGACAATGCATATTGGATATGTGCTGAATGAACATCAGGAATTAAGCGAACTTGGAAAAAGCTATCTGGAAGAATTGCGGAAATACGCTCCAGTCAATCCATAGTCATAGGATATGGATAATCATATAAAATAGGTGTTATGT
This sequence comes from Blautia sp. HCP3S3_B11, assembly GCF_052064435.1. Taxonomy (NCBI): domain Bacteria; kingdom Bacillati; phylum Bacillota; class Clostridia; order Lachnospirales; family Lachnospiraceae; genus Blautia; species Blautia sp. HCP3S3_B11. Next base: position 94,301 of record NZ_JBQHVP010000003.1, on the reverse strand, counting down.
ATGCACCGCTGTCTGCTGATATAATAATAGCAGAAAGGTGGTCGATGATTATGCCTATGGCGGTACTGAGCAATTTTCTGATTTATTGCATTATAAATGCCTTTACGCCTGGACCGGGAAATATTCTGGCATTAAATACCGTAACAAACTATGGATATAAAAAAGGAAAGCCGCTGTTCTTTGGAATTTTTGCAGGCTACTATGTAGTGCAAATCTTATGTGCAATTTTTGTATATGGGGTTAATTCTTTGCTTCCGAATGTAATGGAAGTGATGAAGTACATCGGAGCAGCCTACATCCTGTGGCTTGCGATTCATATTGCTTTCAGTAAGCCGACCTCAGAAAACACAGAGCAATCCGCATCGTTTCTGAAAGGCTTCATGCTGCAATTTGTCAATGTGAAGATCTATATGTTCGGAGTTACCGCACTAACGGGTTATGTTTTAGGATATATGTCCTCTTTTCCGGCTTTGCTGTTTTTTGAGCTGGTTATTGCAACGATCGGAACGATCGCAACCTGTACTTGGATTGGCTTGGGCGTACTGATTCAGAAGTTTTATCTGCGGCATTTCCGTGTCATTAACATTATCCTTGCACTAACATTACTGGAGTGCATTTGGGGAATGTTAAGATAATTGTTGCTTTGAACGCAATTCTAATTAATAAATTCAAGTTTGAAAAATTGAGAAATCGTAAAATTGAAGAAAAAAGAAAAGCACAGTTCTTCTTAGCTTATCGGGAACTGTGTTTTTCTGTAAATAAATACTTTTAATTAGCCGATTACGGCATGCAGATACCATCTGATAGATACAAAAAGCATGGAAGTACAAACAGCACTGCAATCATGGAAAAAACAGTTCCTCTTCCCAGAAAATAGCCAAGCTGTGACAATAGTCTATGGGTAGAAATAACTCCAAGCAGAGTTCCAACTGTTGCCATTGTAATTCCGGAAGTCAGTACAGATACCGTAACATTGGAAACAGTCTCCACAATACTTTCCTTTTTATTAAGCGTCTGTCTGTTTTCTTTATACCGTTCAGTAAACAGAATTGCATAATCTACAGTGGCACCCGGCTGGATGGAACTGATAATAAGATATGCAATATAGAAAATCGGATTACCACTAACATAAGAAACAGCCAGATTGCAGTTTCAATGGTCAGTACCAATATAATCGGAAGTATGAGAGATTTCATTGTAAACAACAATACTATAAAAACTGCGCCAATTGTCAGCAGATTTACTTTCATCATATCTGCCGTGATGGTATCCATCAGATCATAAGTACTTACTCCTTCGCCTGCCAGATAATATTCATCTGGATAATACTGTTCTGCAATTTTTCTGATTTTTTTTACCAAAGCAAAAGTTTCTTTCCCTTCATAATCAGCCGACACATTCATCGCAATACGGTCATATTTTTCAGACTGAAGTTTTGTCAGAAGCTCCTTGGGAATAGAACTTGCAGGAATTGCCGGGCCTATCATTTTCCGAAGTGCTGTTATGGAATTCATCTGTGGAAGAGCCTCAAGTTCATCCAAAAGCTTCTCTTCTGTTACAGTGTTATCCTTTGGAACCATAAGCACATAATTGTCGCTTTTTCCAAATACTTCTTCAATCTTTGACGTATCCTTTCCAAGCCTGGTTTCACTTCCAAAGATATGAGAAGAACCAAAATAATAGGAATTATTGTTGCTGCCTATGAATGCAGGAATAATCAGACAGATAAAAATAATCCCCATCGGATACATAATCTTGTGGATTATTTTCCCAAAACTTCTGAAGGAAGGCATAAAAGACTTATGTCTGGTTTTATCCATCCATTTAAAAGTAACCAGAATTAGTCCTGGCATAAAAAGAAATACTGTCAGAAGGCTGATTACAATTCCTTTTGCCAGTGCAAGTCCAAGATCAGGACCTATTCTGAAACGCATCATTATGAGTGCAAGGAAACCAATAACTGTAGTTAGTCCACTGGATAAAATTGAACTCGTAGAAAGGACCAGTGCATTTTTCGACTCTGCATTTTTTCTGCATTCATCAAAACGATGAATCAGGAAAACAGAATAATCCAGAGACACAGCAAGCTGAAGAATATTTCCGGCTGCATTAGTAACAAAAGAAATTTCACCAAAGATAAGGTTCGAGCCTGTGTTAATAATGATTGCCACTCCAAGTCCTATAAGTACAACCAGCGGTTCCAGCCAGGACGTTGTGGTAAGCGTAAGAATCACCAACAGAAAAAGCCCCGCCTCGTTTTTCTTCTTCAATGCTCACCTGAAATAAGGCATATGTACAATTAAATAGCAAATGTAAAATAATTGACATCTCTCAAAAAATGTCCACAAAATTATTTTATAAATGTCCAGTTCTTCCGATCCGTGGAGCTCCTTGGACTGGTATCTTGTTGCATACTTCGTAGCTCTGGAAAACAGACAATCACACTATAGAAAAAGGAAGACATTATGGCTAAGGATAAAGATTTAAGATTTATAAGAACGAATCAGATGCTGTGCAGTTCATTTACGGAACTGCTTGATAGAAAGAAATTTGAAGATATTACAGTAAATGAAATATGCGAGAAGGCATTGATCCGAAGGGCTACCTTTTACACTCATTTTCTGGATAAATATGATTTTTTTGCTTATTTTGTACGGCAGAATCGGGACAATTTTATTAGCCGATTGACAGAAACAAACGAAGAAAAAAATCTTATGGATTTTTCCGTTCATATGTTTCAACAGATGGTTCACTATTTGTCAGAACATATGACAATGGTTCAAAATATTCTGAGCAGTAATGCTTTTTCCATTTTGCTTGATATTCTTGCAGAGGAAATCCAAATTTCCTTTTTGGAGGAACTACACAGAATAGATGCGGTAAAACTCCGGAAAGATATTGTGCCACAGGTTGCAGCTGCTTACCATTCAGGTGGTATTATCCAGATTTTACGTTACTGGGTTACTTCAAGAGACTCACTCTCAGAGGAACTTCTTGTGAAGCAGTATTCCATTCTTCTTGGAATGTTTCTGACAGAATAATGATCGAATCTTATTATATCTGATGTCTATCGCTATTAACAGTTTACTAAAAAAGAGCATGTGGAGAAAAGCCATATGCTCTTTTCCGTACTGAATTTCAGAAAAATACAAAATTTTCAAAAAATAATTTCTTGCTACTGTAAAACATGCACCATTATGCTGGCTATAGAATTCAACTTATATTGTTTACGATGAGTATCACTATACTCGTAAGAATCATGACTACTCCAACTGCACGGTTAAGGGTCTTTGCATCTGACTTGTTGGCTATTATAGCAGCGATTCTAGCCCAGAGAAGTGTGAATGCGGCGCATAGGACCATAATCGTAATGTCTGGCATGCCACCGATTGCGAAATGACTGATTCCGCCTGTAAGTGCGGTAAATACCATGATGAATACACTGGTTCCAACTGCCATGTGCATCTGATATCCCAGAAAAGAAGTCAGTACAAACAGCATCATCATTCCACCACCTGCACCGACAAATCCGCAGATAAAACCGACGAAAATGCCTCCTATAATCGCTTTCATTAGTCGCTCTTTGGCAGAACCGGCATTCATCTGTTCCCTTGTGGTTGTGACCGGTTTTAGGATAAAGCGTAGCCCGATGATGATCAGGGCAATCTGCATGGTACTGCCCATCGCTCTTTCGGGTAGAAAACTTGCAACAAAGCTGCCGATGACTGTTACGATCAAGACGCTAATCATCATGGGTAAACTGTTTTTGACGTCCAGATTTCCGCTCTTTTTGTAGGTGTAAGCACTGACAGCGCTGGCCAGTACATCGCTAATCAGACCTATTCCGACTGCTTCATATGCTGGGACACCCAAGAAAGCAGCCAGCATAGGCCCAATAATTGCAGCTGCACTCATACCGGCAAATCCGGTTCCAATGCCTGCTCCGGCTCCAGCAAGAAAACATATGAGTATTTTTAATAATAGTTCCATTGAGAGTGTCCTCCATTCGACAATTCATGTGTGGTAAATACTTGACATATATGCTACAGTTAGTATTGTAATATACAAATGTCGCACATACAAACGCCAGTTTTGACCATTTTGGAAGATATGAAACAGATACCTTTGTTTTGTCGCATAAAAATCAAAAAAAGGATGAAGAGGGATGTAGCAATGAAGGATGATCAGAGAATTGCATTGACAAAAAGGCTTTTGCGTGAGGGACTTTTACGTTTGCTCAGCAAAACTGATCTAAATAAAATATCAGTAACTCAGTTGTGTATAGAGTCCGGTATCAATAGAGCGACCTTTTATCGTCATTATGAAGAGCCTCGCGATATATTAAATGATATTAAGTATGAAATATTTCAGGAAGTTGCAGCATTTGCGGAAAAAGCTACATCTAAGGGTGACACGAGGAAATGGCTAGAACTTGCATGCTGCTACTTTTACGAGCATTCTGATATATTGAAAATTCTTTTTCGGTACAGGACAGATGATGATTTTGTATTGTTTTTAAATGAGAGATTTAATGAGCAGTATCCGAATCTGATAAATAAAGGATATTTTACTGATGTTGATGATGATACGATGAGACTTGGTACTTTTTATTATGCAGGTGGTATTTATTATATCCTAAGACAGTGGATTACAGAGCCAATCAATAAAACACCACAGGAAGTAGCCGTGCTGATGTGCCATTTTCTCAATGTAGATTAACTTGATAACTAGTGTGCCAACAAGTTGATTTCTCGAACAATCTTGCGTCTAAATTTCTTATTTCCGCGTTGTCGTCGGTCGCCGTAGCCACCGCTACGCCTCCTTCCTCCGCCTTGAAATAAAAAAATTTATCCTGCAAGATTGTTTCAAGAATCAATTTGTCGGCACACCAGGGATTTGTGAAATCCACATATTTTAAGAAAGAGCCTTCGCTTATGCGAAAGCCCCTTTTCTGCACACCTTACTTTTTCAACTTTAAGCCATCTCGGAATGCTTCGCCCACACGCTCGGTGACTTTATAATAGCCGTGGGTGTAGGGGTCAAATGCGATGGCGTTGACCTTAGACATATCAATTTTTCCACCCACCATAACGCTCTCATCAGCAGTGACATTGACCACCTTGCCGATGACGCCGCTATACAGCCCCGCCACTCACCTCCACGTGTTCTGTAGTGTGCCAGTCTTATAGATGAATAATATCAGAAGGAAGATAGATTAGAAAAGCGAAAGTTTGCCAAAGTGTTTCATGACGCATTGGTGCCTTTCGCAGAAAGGCGGATTATAAAAATGACAGATATTGAATAAGGGTCATATTTTTTTACTGTCCGATTTATTGTATGTTATTTTCCGGCATGTTCCGATATGTTTTGGAGCATGACGGAAAATTTTATGAAAATTGCAAAAAAATCCAGGAAAAAAAAGACAGCATTTTAAACGCTATGGAAAAAATGTAATTTTTGAAAAAACAATTATTGTAATAATCTCCCGGACGTGACATAATAAGAATGGAAAAGTAAAAGGCAGGTTAAATTCTGATTAGAAACAGGTAAAATAACCTGCTTACATTATGCGCCGATTTTCTGAGATGAGGTGGAAAATCAGGCAGACGACAAAGGAGAAAATGATGGAAATTTTTTCAATGATATTGTCATTACTGAGCGGAGTAGCGTTATTCCTGTTTGGTATGTCATTGATGGGCGACGGTCTGAAAATGGTTGCCGGAAATAAGCTGGAAGCTTTCCTGTATCGAATGACAAACACACCGCTGAAAGGAGTTGCACTTGGAACTGCAGTTACCAGTGTAATTCAGTCTTCTTCTGCGACAACCGTAATGGTTATCGGTTTCGTTAACTCTGGTATGATGAAACTGAAACAGGCAATCGGTATTATCATGGGAGCTAATATCGGAACCAGTATTACCGGATGGATCCTCTGTCTTTCTTATATTGAAGGAAAGAATGGAATTGCCAAGATTTTATCCACTGCAACAATCTCAGCAGTAGTAGCAATCATCGGTATTATCCTTCGTATGGCATGTAAGCGTTCCGTGCATAAAAACATCGGTAATATTATGCTTGGTTTTGCAATCCTGATGACAGGTATGCAGACAATGAGTGGCGCTGTTTCACCGCTGAAAGACAGCCCGACCTTTACAAACATGCTGACCATGTTTTCCAATCCGCTGATTGGTATTCTGGTAGGTATCGCATTTACAGCAGTGCTTCAGAGTGCATCTGCAACAGTCGGTGTGTTGCAGGCGTTATCTGTAACAGGTATCCTGACATTCTCCAGTGCATTCCCGATCGTTCTTGGTATCGGTGTAGGTGCTGCATGTCCGGTTCTGATCTCAGCAATCGGTGCGAATAAGAATGGTAAACGTACAGCACTTGTTTATCTGATCAATGACCTGTTTGGTCTGATCCTCTGGTCTGTGATCTTCTATACTGTAAATGCTGTCGTACATTTTGGATTTATGGATATGATCATGTCACCGATTGCAATTGCTTTACTGAATACAGTATTCCGTGTAGCAACAGTATGTGTTCTTTTCCCGTTCATACCGAAGATTGAACAGCTGGTATGTTGGCTTGTAAAAGACAGTGCAGAGGAACTGGAAGATGAAGCAGACTTTGATCTTCTGGAAGAACGTCTTCTGAACTATCCTGCACTTGCAATCGGACAGTGTCACCGTGTCATGAGCGGTATGGCAAAGAAGCTTCGTAAGAATGTTAACCGTGCAATGAACCTTCTGAACGAATATCAGCAGGATAAATTTGACAAGGTACAGAGAAAAGAGAACCTGATTGATAAATATGAGAGCCGTCTTGGTGACTATCTGATGAAGCTGACAAAGCATGAGATGAACAGTGCCCAGACAAAGCAGGCTTCCCTTTATCTTCATACCATCAATGACTTCGAGAGAATCGGTGACCATGCATCCTACATTGCCTATATGTCCAGCGAAATGCATGATAATCACACCAATTTCTCACAGGAAGCCTGGGATGAGCTGAATGTAGTAATGGAAGCAGTTCGTGAGGAAATCAATCTTACCTGCCGTGCATTCCTCAATGATGACAAGGAAATGGCACAGAGAGTTGCGCCTCTGGGAATGGTCATTACTTCTCTGTGCAATGAACTGAAGATGCATCATGTAGAGCGTCTCAGCAAGGGTGACTGCGGACTGGAAGAAGGAACTGTATATACAGATATCCTGAACAGCTTTAACCGTATCGCAGCACATTGTTCAAGTGCAATGGTAGCTCTCTTAAAGAGTTCAGATGAGAATCCGGATATGCATATCCATGATTCCAAGATTTATCCGGTTGACAGTACTGAGTATCATACATACTTCAATAACTATCGCGAGAAGTATGAGATCGTGAAGAACGAAGAACACATGCGAAGCATGGAACCGGAAGAAGTGGAATAATACTTTTATACTACAAAGCAGTAAATGTATATGATATAATGACAGCAGATGATCTGGAAACGGATGTCTGCTGTTTTTTGTTACAGTCACTGGGCATATAGACTGTGAGCGATTTTTTAAACGCGCTCGGGAGTGTATGTCTGAAGAGGCAGCAGGCAGAGTCATTTTTGTAAATCAAATATATTTATTCAGGCGGAGATTCTTCCTGTAGCCTGGATTAGCCATTGCAGGAAGGAAATTGTGCAAACATAACACCCAAAAGGAGGAAGCAATTATGTTATTCGACAGCAGAACAGTCTATCTCGGTGCATCCCGAGATAAATATGAGCAGTATTGTAAAGCCTTAGATTCAGAGAAAATCAAATATAAAACAAAGAGAGTCAACCACGAAGAAAAAATGACAGCCCCGGGCAGGGGAATCGTCCGCAGAATGGGTGGGAACTTTGGAACAGATAAAACATTGTATGAAATCATGGTCGGAGAGAAAGATTACGACAGTGCAATGGGGATTCTGACAACATTGAAGTAGACTGAGTTTATCTTGAAGAGCAATCAAGGAAAAAGCCATTTAGGATGACTTAAATCAAGAAAAATAAGCATGCGGTCAATGCGAGAAACTCTTTTGGCTGACCTAAATCAAGAAAAATAAGTATGCGGTCAACGCAAGAAATCATTCAGGCTGACCTAAATTAAGAAAAATAAATATACGGTCAATGTAAGAAACAATTCGGAATGACTTAAAATAGGAAAAGTAAGATTACAGTCAGCATAAAGTGTCAGTTCTACCAGCAGTAGGGTGATTTTTCTTATTTATATAATTGAAGAAGAAAGTACGCAAAAAAGTGTGCAAGATAGTAAGTCCTTTGTAATTGCAGAGCGCAATGTACAGAGGACTTACCTGATTCAGGTCAAGCGGATAAAATATCCGATGTGCTGTTTGCTCATAAGCGAATAACGGTTCCACAGTTTCGGTTAAACTGCCTGAATAAATTTCTCTACATAATGCAGAGCCGCTCCGATTGCCGGTGTATATTGTCCGTTGGTACCGACCAGAATCTGTGTTTTATCCAGTATGAATGGTGCGGCTGTATGGAGATGTTCTATCAGATATTCAATATCTTCCTCTGTAAAATAAGGTGCCAGATATCCGCTGAGGATGATCGGTGCATCAATAACAAGGTTAAGATTCTTCATGGCAAATGCCAGATGGTTTAAAAAATCTTTCCAGATCTGTATGATCTGGGGAGATTTTTTTTCGCGCAGAAGAGGGAAAAATTCTTTGGCAGGCATGCCTGCAGCCTGTTCCAGTGCATTGGCAGAGCAGTAGGTTTCCAGGCAGCCGCGGCTGCCGCAGTAGCAAAGCGGACCATCGGGATTAATGCACATATGTTCAAGAGTTCCGCTGTGCATAGAGATTCCCTGATGAATTTGATGATTGGTAATGATGCCGCCGCCCAGATTTCGGTTCAGCAGGATGATAACAGCACTGTCAAGCTCCGGATGATTCCATAATTCAAGGAACGCAGCTGATTTCGAATCATGTTCCAGATAACAGGGATAAGGAAGATATCTGGAAAAATCATCCAGTTTCATGCCAGCGTTATTCATGATATCTCCATATAGTACAGTGGTATGATCCGGGGATGTGATACCCTGTGTAGCAATGGAGATGCCAAGAACTTTGTCATTGTCATACTGGCGCGATGAGATGAATTCCTTTACTGCGTCAGTAACCTGTTTATAGTAATCTGGTGTGTTGGAATATGGAAGCGGAATGGTGTCTGTATAGAAAGCATTTCCATACAGATCTACAGCAGTAATATGAAACATCCCTTTTAAAATACCGATACCAATGGAAATTTTAAAATCTGATACAATCTGAAGGGCGTTTGCCTTTCTTCCACCGGTGGATTCAAAGAAACCATTTTTTTCAATAAGACCTTCCTGCTCCAGAAGATTCAGATTCTGGCTGACAGTGGATAAACCCATCTGCAGTTCCTGAACGATCTGCTGCTTGGAGGTCGTTTTTTTTCTGTAAATGTACTGGTAAACCTTTGATTTATTTATTTTCTTGAGACTAATGTTGGTCAATCCCTTTTCACTCATAATATTCTCCTGATTATGTTATAAGATAATGTTAAGCTTCAGATTTATTGTAGCATACAACGAAAAAAAAACAATAAAAATATCCGGCGCGATTGTTGGAAGAATCAACGTTACTGTTCACTTTGTTCTAAGTAACGAATCAACTTGTCAATATATATAGTAAAAATAAACAAAAAAGTCATTTGAAAATTAGAATTTCTGGCAATGGATTTTTAAAATAAAAAGATATATACTCAACTTACAGTTAAGACATAAACGTAAGTAAAAAACATAGCAACAAACAATAAATATCGAATAAGACAAACAAGGAGGATATAACATGAAATTATCAATCAATGGAATCAAGGAACAGGAAGCATGGAAAAAGGCAGGAATCGCTCTTCCGGGTTATGATGTAGAGGCTGCCTCTGAGAAAGCAAAGGAGAATCCGGTATGGGTTCACTTTGGTATCGGAAATATTTTCCGCGTGTTTATCGGTGGAATTGCAGATGGTCTTCTGGAAGAGGGAGTTCTGGACCGTGGGATTACCTGTGTGGAAACCTTTGATTATGATGTAGTAGATAAGATTTATGATCCATATGACAATCTGGGATTAAGTGTAATCTTGCATGGGGATGGTACACGTGAATATAAAGTGATTGGAGCTCTTGCGGAAGCAGTGAAGGCACAGTCTTCTGATACAGCACAGTGGAAACGTCTGAAAGAAATCTTCACAAACAAATCCCTGCAGATGGTTTCCTTTACGATCACAGAGAAAGGCTATGCATTACAGAAAGCTGACGGAACATGGTTTCCGTTTGTAGAAGCAGATATTAAGAATGGTCCGGATAAAGCGGCTGGTGCCATGGCAGTTCTGGTTGCAATGCTTTATGAAAGATATAAAGCAGGCAAATATCCGATTGCACTGGTTTCCATGGATAACTGCTCACAGAACGGTGCAAAGCTTCGCGAGTCAGTACTGACAATGACAGAAGAGTGGAAGAAAGCCGGATTTGTTGATGAGGGATTTGTAAACTATGTAAGCGATGAAAAAGTAGTTGCTTTTCCATGGACAATGATCGATAAGATCACACCTCGTCCAAGCGAACAGATTGCAGATGACCTTGAGAAGCTGGGTGTTGAGAATATGCAGCCGGTGATCACAGGTAAGAAGACATACATTGCACCATTTGTCAATGCTGAGAAACCACAGTATCTGGTAATTGAGGACAGTTTCCCTAACGGACGTCCGGCTCTGGAAAAAGGGTTCGGCGTATATATGGCAGACAGAAATACAGTTAACCTTTCTGAACGTATGAAAGTAACAGTATGTCTGAATCCGGTTCATTCTGCTACAGGTCCGCTGGGAGTAGTTCTTGGATATGATCTGTTTGCGCATATGCTTAATACAAATGAAGATATGATGAAAATGGCACGTATGATTGCTTATGATGAAGGTCTTCCGGTAGTTGCTGACCCTGGAATCCTTTCTCCCCAGGCATTTGTGGATGAGCTTTTTAAGGATCGTTTTCCAAATGAATATCTGGGAGACACCAACCTTCGTCTGGCAGTAGATGTATCTCAGATGGTTGGCATCCGTTTCGGCGAAACAATCAAAGCATATGTACAGAAATTCGGAGATGCTTCCAGACTGACAGCTATTCCGCTGGGAATTGCAGGATGGCTCAGATATATGCTTGGTGTAGATGATGAAGGAAATAAATTTGAACTTGCACCGGACCCAATGAATGAGGAACTGCAGGAACAATTTAAGGATATTGTAGTAGGTAAACCTGAAACACTCAAAGATCAGTTAAAACCAATTCTTTCCAATGAGCGTCTGTTCTTCACTGACCTTTACAAAGACGGTGTGGGAGAGAAGGTTGAGGATATGTTCCGTGAGATGATCGCAGGACCTGGAGCTGTAAGAGCGACAATACATAAATATGTTGGATGATTTTCATCAGATGTATATTATAACGGACTATCAGGAGGAAAATGAAAATGAATTTAAAAGAACAGCATATTGGAATTCTGACCAATGATATTGTTCATTTTCTTCCTTTCTGGGAAAACGGGGTAAAGTTCTTTACAATTGAGGAACCGAATAAAGAGAAGGTTGAGTTCAGCCAGTATTTATAAAGTCAGGCAGTTAAATTCAGCGAGAAAAAGCATCTGTTAAAGCAGGTGCTTTTTGTTTCCAATATTTTATTGAGAAAAGTTTAAAATAGGAGAAAATAAAAAATAAACGAAAGGAGTTTTTATCATGAGTAAACGAACAGAGAGAATGAGCCGGAGTGCAGCTGAGATAATCAACCGCAAAGATACCGTGATCAGACAGAATAATGCAGAACTCGAGGAACTGAGGAGTCAGTATGAGAATCTGGATATCTGTGAGGAGGATAAGCAGGTGATTGTTTCGGAGGCAGTGAAGCCTATTTCCAGCAGGTTCTCGGGAAAGTTAAAGAATCTGTGGATGAGAGTAATACAGTGATGGGAGAATTTATGTGTCAGGGGAAAATGCCCCAGTCAGTCAGGGACAGATACGTAAAGATGAAAGAGAAGCCGGATCATGCACCAAACCTGGATGAACTGATCCAGAATTTTGACAGGGCGTTATCTCACCCTGACAATGAGGATCTGGACAGACTGGAAGAAATAATCAGAAGAGACCTGGAAAAATAATTAAGTCTTGACTAACAGAGGGAACTGCGGTATAGTGCTCGTTACTAAAAAAGGTAATTCATAAATTTTTATAGATTTTCACGAAAGAGAGGTAACGAGACATGACATTTTATCAGGAATTACAATTGAGCTCGACCGGCTCCAAACAGCTGATCAGAAGCACCACAGACCCCAAAGAGAAAAGACGGCACATTCTGATCTATAACTTTAAAGTGTATCTGGTCATGGCATTCTGTGTGGCAGTGGTAAGCATGTACAGTAAGCTTACAGGGAGCAGCAACAGTGTAGTTGGTGTTACTGTTCTGTTGGCAGTGCTTGTGCTGCGGCAGGCAGATTTCGGGATCAGGACAACACATGGACTGCTTTCCATTGCAGGGATCTTCGGTATTCTTATGGCAGGACCCCGTCTGGCAAATATAGTGCCTCCGTTAGCTGCGTTTGCAGTGAATGCTGTGTGTATTTTACTGCTGATGATACTGGGCTGTCATAATGTGATCATGTACAATCATTCTACCTTTGTTCTGGGCTATTTGCTGCTTCTGGGCTATGATGTGACAGGAAAGGAATACACCTTCCGTGTGATCGGCTTGTTGGTGGGAATGGTGATCTGTATGATCGTCTTCTATAAGAACCAGAGAAACAGAGCCTATCGAAGAACCTTCCTGGATTTGTTCCGGGAATTTGATCTTAAGTCAGCAAGAAGCAGATGGTATGTGAAACTGACACTGATTGTATCCAGCGCAATGCTGTTTATGAATCTTCTGGGACTTCCCAGAGCAATGTGGGCAGGAATCGCCTGTATGTCCGTATGTCTGCCTTTTACAGAGGACTGTATCTCAAGGTCTGTGAGCAGAGGAATGTTTAATGTTGTGGGCTGTCTGCTGTTTATTGTGCTGTATCTGGTACTTCCTAAATCCATGTATCCGTACATTGGAATGATCGGAGGAATCGGAGTTGGATATTCAGCAGGATATCCGTGGCAGACTGCATTTAATACATTTGGAGCGTTGCCTATTGCAGCAGGGATCTTCGGAATGCCGGCAGCAATAGCACTTCGTATAGGTGCCAATGTTCTGGGAGCAGCTTATACGGTAATCTGCAATAAAGTAACAGATAAAGTAGCAGAGTATATAGGCACAAATAAATGTGCAGAAAATCTTTCCTGACTGAAACTGCGGAGCGGTTATAAGCAAGTAAAAAAGCGGATGATTTTATCCGTCTGATATGTGTTCTGGGAATAGAGTGAATATTAACGTACAATGACAGAGGGAGAGAGAAAGAATATGAAACAGGATACCCTGGAAGGTAGGGCGAAAACGAAAAATGGTGTAAAACGGTTATGCTTTTCCGCAGTATGTATTTTACTGGAAGCAGCTTTTATCATTGCTATGATCACAAAGCTGAATCAATATGCGGAGATTATCAATCTGATGACAAGGCTTCTTGCAGGTGTACTGGTTCTTAAGCTGTATGCGTCAGACCAGACTTCATCTATGAAAATGCCCTGGGTTATTTTGATCCTTGTATTTCCTATCCTGGGAGTGGGATTGTACTTACTGATTGGTCTCAATGGCGGTACCCGTAAAATGCGGGAGCGTTATGACCAGATCGACAGGGAACTTCTGCCGTTGCTTCCCAATGACAGTGAGTGCAGGGAAACGCTTGGCAGGAAAATCCCGAAGGCAGGCAATATTTCTGATTATATACAGAAAAATGCCTCCTATCCGGTCTATCAGAATACAGATGTTATTTATTATGATGAGGCAGTCAAAGGGCTGGAGGCTCAGCTTGCAGATCTGGCAAAGGCAGAGAAATTTATTTTTATGGAATATCATGCCATTGAGGATGCACAGGCCTGGCATAAAATCCAGAGAGTTCTGGAAGACCGCGTAAAGGCAGGCGTAGAAGTCAGAGTATTTTATGACGACATGGGTTCCATTGGGTTTATCAATACAGACTTCATTAAGAAAATGGAAAATGTGGGAATCCATTGCAGAGTGTTCAACCCTTTTACTCCGGGTCTGAATGTGTTCCTGAATAACCGGGATCACCGCAAGATCACAGTGATCGATGGAAAAGTGGGATTTACCGGCGGTTATAACCTTGCCAACGAATATTTTAATTTCACACATCCTTATGGACAGTGGAAGGATACAGGTATCCGTCTGGAGGGGGAGGCAGTCCGTTCCCTAACAGTAACATTCCTGGAGATGTGGAATGCTGTCAGTGATAAGGATAAAAATGACAGTGATTTTACCGGATTTCTGGTTCAGACAGATTATCAGGCAAAGCAGACAGGCTTTATCCAGCCTTATGCGGACAGTCCTATGGACCATGAACAGGTAGGCGAAGAGGTGTATATCAGTATGGTGAATAAAGCGGAAAAATACTGCTGGTTTATGACACCGTACCTGATCATCACAGATGAAATGAGCCATGCGCTGTGTCTGGCTGCCAAGCGTGGGGTAGATGTGAGGATCATCACACCTGGTATTCCGGATAAAAAGATGATCTACAATATCACACGTTCCTTTTACCATGGACTGGTAAAACATGGAGTGCGTATCTATGAATGGACACCTGGTTTCTGTCATGCAAAGATGAGTGTGGCAGATGACTGTATGGCAACCTGCGGAACCATAAATCTGGATTACAGAAGTCTGTATCATCATTTTGAAAACGGCTGCTTTATGGCAGACTGCCAGGCAGTTCTGGATATCCGAAATGATCTTGCAGCAACAATGGATGAATGCCGTGAAGTCACAGAACAGTACAGTACCGGACGCAGCGCATATCTGCGATTGGGACAGCTGTTTATGAGATTATTTGCGGGATTATTATAACGTTACTGTTTACTCCATAACACTTGGAAAAAAGCAGGATATCGTGTACAATGGAATGGGGCACAGCAAAACTATTATAAATACGGGAGGAATTTTAACTATGGATCTTTCAACCTTAGTAAAAATGTCAAATACTTATGGAAGCAACCCTGCCTATGTTCTTGCAGGCGGCGGTAATACTTCTGTAAAAGACGACACCACATTGTATGTAAAAGGCTCCGGTACACAGCTTGCCACAATTAAGGCAGAGGAATTTGTGGAAATGAGCAGAGCGCGTTTGAATGAGATCATGAAAACAGATTATCCGGAAGACGATGTCAAACGTGAATCACTGTATCTTGCAGATGTTATGGCTGCAGTAACAGATGCTGACAAAACAAAACGTCCAAGTGTGGAAGCACTGCTTCATAACTTATTTGCCTATACTTATGTACTGCATGTTCATCCTACACTTGTCAATGGACTGACCTGCGGAAAAGGCGCAAAGAAACTCAGCGAACAGCTCCTTGGAAAAGATGTACTCTGGATCGATATCTGCAAACCCGGATATACGCTTGCACGTATCTGCTATGAGAAAATGAATGCTTATAAAGAAGAATACGGAAAAGATGTTCAGGTTCTTCTGCTCCAGAATCACGGAATTTTCGTTGCAGCAAATACTGTAGAGGAAATAGGAGCATTATTTGACGGCGTGATCAGTAAATTAGAGAAACAGGTAAAGAGAACTGCTGATGTCAGTGATGCTGTTACATCTGAAAAAGAACAGGCAGCAGAGAAGCTTTCCCGGTTACTGGGACATGCGGTAGAAGTTGTACCTGTAGCGGAAGCTGATAACTTCGTGAAAGATAAAGCTGCGGCTGCACCTCTTCTGAAACCATTTACACCGGATCACATTGTATACTGTGGACCATATCCGTTATTTGTAGAGGATATTGACCAGGCAAAAGCTGCACTGGATGCATTTATGGCAGAGAATGACAAAGAGCCAAGACTGATCCTGGTACAGGGAGTCGGTGCCTTTATCATGGAAGATGATAAGGGAAAAGCTGCAAAAGCACAGCTTCTTGTAAAAGATGCCATTAAGCTTGCAGTATATGCAGAAAGCTTTGGCGGTCCGCTTCACATGACAGATGATATTACATACTTTATCACGCATTGGGAAGCAGAAGCATATCGCAGTAAGAAATAATATAATAAGGGCTGTCGTTTTTTGACAGCCCTTATTATATTGGTTTAAACACTATATTTTTAAAGGAAAAGGTTTATTTTCAGCAAATTTTATTTTGCTTCTTTTTTCTCTTTGGCTTTCCTGGATTCAGGAATATTTCCCTCTCCATAGTAAGCTTTCAGATAGATTTCCTTCAGCTCAGACATTAATGGATATCTCGGGTTGGCACCGGTACACTGGTCGTTAAATGCCTGTTCGGTCATTTCGTCCAGAGTTTCAAGGAAGTACTTCTCGTCTACGCCGTATTCCCTGATCGTATGTTTGATCTCAATAGTATCCATCAGTTCCTGCAGTTTCTGGAGAAGTTTCTCAAATACTTCGCTGTCGTTCTTGCCTGTCAGACCTACAGAACGGCCAATCTCAGCGTAACGTGCAAGTGTGTGCGGATACTGATACTGTGGGAAGGTACCCATCTTAGCCGGAACTTCGGCTGCATTATAGCGCAGAACATGAAGCAGAACCAGAGCGTTTGCAATACCATGTGGAAGGTGATGGAAAGCTCCCAGCTTATGAGCAAGAGAGTGGTTTACGCCAAGGAAAGCATTTGCGAAAGCCATACCAGCCATGCAGGAAGCATTTGCCATATGCTGTCTTGCTTCTACATCAGAACCATCTTTGTATGCACGTGGCAGATAGTTAAATACCAGTTTAATCGCATTTAAAGCAAGACCATCTGTATAATCAGACGCCATCATGGAAGCATAGGCTTCAAGTGCATGAGTCATAACGTCGATACCGGAAGCACAGGTCAGTCCCTTAGGTGCGCTCATCATATTATCTGTATCAACAATAGCCATGTCAGGCATTAATTCATAATCTGCCAGAGGCCATTTGATACCTGTAGTCTTGTCAGTAATGATAGCAAACGGTGTTACCTCGGAACCTGTACCGGAAGATGTTGGAACGGCTACAAAGTAAGCTTTCTTACCCATATGCGGGAATGTGAAGATTCTCTTACGGATATCCATAAAGTCCATAGCCATATCATCAAAGTTGGCGTCCGGATTTTCATAGAGAACCCACATGATCTTGCCGGCATCCATTGCGGAACCACCGCCCATTGCGATAATGCAGTCAGGCTCGAACATTCTCATTGCTGCAGCACCGGCTTTTGCAGAAGCGAGAGATGGGTCTGGCTCTACATCATAGAAGCAGGTATGTACGATTCCCATCTGATCTAATTTATCTTCAATTTTCTTAGTATATCCATTCTTATAAAGGAAAGAGTCTGTTACGATAAAACAGCGTTTTTTGTGCATAACAGTGCCAAGCTCATCCAGAGCAACCGGCAGGCAGCCTTTTTTGAAATAAACTTTTTCCGGTGTTCTAATCCAGAGCATATTTTCTCTCCTTTCAGCAACGGTCTTGATGTTGATAAGATGTTTTACACCTACGTTCTCAGATACGGAGTTGCCACCCCAGGAACCACAGCCCAGAGTCAGGGACGGAACAAGTTTGAAGTTGTAAAGGTCGCCAATGCCGCCCTGAGAAGATGGAGTATTGATGAGGATACGGCAGGTCTTCATGGCTGCTGCATGTTTTTCCATCTTTTCCTTCTCTCTTGTGTCAATGTAGAGAGCGGAGGTATGTCCATAACCGCCGTCAGCTACAAGCTGTTCAGCTTTGGCAATCGCTTCGTCAAAAGTTTTGGCCTTGTACAT
This sequence comes from Blautia sp. HCP3S3_B11, assembly GCF_052064435.1. Taxonomy (NCBI): domain Bacteria; kingdom Bacillati; phylum Bacillota; class Clostridia; order Lachnospirales; family Lachnospiraceae; genus Blautia; species Blautia sp. HCP3S3_B11. The sequence continues at coordinate 76,366 of NZ_JBQHVP010000003.1, read as the reverse complement.
GGCAAGTACAGGGGAAAGCTTCTCATGTGCGAATTCTTCGCTGATGTCTACAGATTCAACTTCACCAATCAGAATCTTTGTTTCAGGAGGAACTGCAACACCGGCCATCTCAGCGATAGTGGCAGCCTTCTGGCCTACGATCTTTGCATTCAATGCGCCATTGATAAGGATAGTTTTTCTTACTTTCTCTAATTCATCCGGTTTCAGGAAGTAACATCCTCTGTAAAGGAATTCTTCTTTTACTTTCTTATAAATGCTCTCAAGAACAGTTACAGACTGTTCGGAAGCACAGATCATACCATTGTCAAAGGTCTTGGAATGGATGATGGAGTTAACTGCCAGACGGATATCTGCACTGTCATCAATGATAACAGGAGTATTTCCGGGACCTACACCTAAAGCAGGTTTTCCAGAAGAATAGGCAGCCTTAACCATTCCGGGACCACCTGTGGCAAGGATGATGTCTGCTTCACGCATAACCTGATTTGTCAGATCAAGACTTGGAACATCAATCCATCCGATGATTCCCTCCGGTGCACCGGCTTCTACAGCTGCCTCCAGAACAACCTTTGCTGCCTCAATGGTACATTTCTTTGCGCGGGGATGCGGACTGATGATGATTGCATTACGTGTTTTCAGTGCGATCAGAGTTTTGAAGATTGCAGTAGATGTTGGGTTGGTTGTAGGAATAACAGCAGCAATCAGACCAATCGGCTCAGCTATTTTCTTAATACCGTAAGCAGTGTCTTCTTCAATCACACCGCAGGTTTTCGTATTCTTATATGCGTTGTATACATATTCGGCTGCGTAATGGTTTTTGATAACCTTATCTTCTACAATACCCATTCCTGTTTCTTCAACAGCATCTTTAGCAAGCGGGATACGTGCTTTGTCAGCAGCAGTAGCGGCAGCTTTAAAAATCTTATCTACCTGCTGCTGGGTAAATGTTGCGAAAATCTTCTGTGCCTCTTTCATGGCTGCAATCTTTGCAGTAAGGGCTTCAGGGGTGTCGATGATGGTTGGGATAGTGTTCTCTTTTTTTGCCATTTGGGAATCCTCCTGTTTGTGTTTTCGTTAAAAGTATTTACCGTGACCTGTTATGTTTTTATTATATAAATAAACTGATTATTCGGTTAACAGTAACATTAATATGAGCATAACGAAATATTGTGGTGCAAATTGCGCATAATCACGTAAATAATGTGAATAAAATATCAATTATCAGAATATATTAGAAAAATTTAACAATATATGTTCTGTTGGCAACTGAGAGAAGGTTAAAAAAATAACGTTAATAAATTAACAACCTCGATGATGCTATTATATGACTTTGTTAATCATTTGTCAATTACATAGCATATGAAAAAGTTAACAAATACTAACTAGGAATTTCGTGAAAATATAACAATATAATTTGTAGAAGGATTTATGTTTTTCCATATGTTTGCAGGAGATTAAGAGTTACTGTGAACGGAGTGAACAGTAATGATTAAGAAAAATTAAGCCCCGCAAAATCTGCGGGGCTTAATTTTTCTTAAGTTTCTATTTGTTTCAGGCTTTTCTGAAAGCGGCTCTCTTACGTTCTCTGGAATCCAGAAGTCTCTTACGGATACGGAGAGACTCCGGTGTAACCTCAAGGAGTTCATCCTGGTCGATGAAATCGATGGCCTGTTCCAGACTGAGAACTCTTGGTGGAGTTAATTTCAGTGCATCATCAGCGGAAGAAGAACGTGTGTTAGTCAGATGTTTTGTCTTGCATACGTTCAGCTCGATATCTTCGGCTTTACCATTCTGTCCGATAACCATACCGCTGTAAACCTTTGCACCAGGTCCGATAAACAGAGTACCACGCTCCTGGGCTGCGAACAGACCATAAGTAACAGCTTCACCAGCCTCGAAAGCGATCAGAGATCCCTGTTTTCTGTACTGGAAATCTCCCTTGTAAGGAGCATATCCGTCAAACATAGTATTGATGATGCCGGTACCCTTGGTGGAAGTAAGGAACTCACCGCGGAATCCGATCAGTCCACGGGAAGGAATGTGGAATTCCAGACGGACAGTACCGTCACTGGCAGTACTCATACCCTGCAGCTCACCTTTACGTTCGCTCAGCTTCTGGATTACAGTACCGGAAAATTCTTCCGGAACATCTACATAAGCAATTTCCATAGGCTCAAGCTTCTTGCCACGCTCGTCTGTTTTATACAGAACTTCCGGTTTACTTACTGCGAATTCATAACCTTCACGTCTCATGTTTTCAATCAGAACAGACAGATGAAGTTCTCCACGTCCGGAAACTTTAAATGCCTCAGTTGTATCAGTGTCTTCTACACGAAGGCTGACATCTGTGTTGAGCTCACGGTAGAGACGGTCACGAAGATGACGGGAGGTAATGTATTTACCTTCCTGACCGGCCAGCGGACTGTCATTTACGATGAAGTTCATGGCAATAGTAGGCTCGGAAATCTTCTGGAAAGGAATAGCTTCCGGATTATCTCCTGCGCAGAGAGTATCACCGATATGGATATCTGCGATACCGGAAATAGCAACGATAGCACCGATAGTGGCCTCTTTTACTTCAACTTTGTTCAGACCGTCAAACTCGTAGAGCTTGCTGATCTTAACTTTCTTACGTTTGTCCAGATCATGATGGTTTAACAGAGTCAGTTCCTGGTTAACAGCGATTGTACCGTTTTCAACTTTACCAACACCGATACGTCCAACGTATTCATTGTAATCAATCGTGCTGATCAGAACCTGAGTATCTGCCTCCGGATCTCCTTCCGGAGCCGGGATATATTTCAGGATTGCTTCAAATAACGGAGCCATATCCTTAGGAGTGTCGTTTAAGTCGATCACAGCATGTCCTGCTTTGGCAGAAGCATACAGGAACGGACAGTCAAGCTGTTCATCAGAAGCACCAAGATCCATAAGAAGTTCCAGAACCTCATCTACAACTTCATCCGGACGGGCTTCCGGACGGTCGATCTTGTTGATACATACGATTACATGAAGGTCAAGTTCCAGTGCTTTCTTAAGAACGAATTTTGTCTGAGGCATAGCACCTTCGAAAGCATCAACGAGAAGAATAACACCGTCTACCATCTTAAGTACACGTTCTACCTCGCCGCCGAAATCAGCATGTCCTGGTGTGTCAATGATGTTGATTTTTGTATTTTTGTAATGAACAGCTGTGTTCTTGGATAAAATAGTGATACCACGTTCACGCTCGATATCATTAGAGTCCATGACACGTTCCTGAACTTCCTGATTCTCACGGAATACACCGCTCTGTTTCAGAAGCTGGTCAACCAGAGTAGTTTTACCATGGTCAACGTGTGCGATAATGGCTACGTTACGGACATCTTCACGTTTTGTTCTCATAAAATGATTTCCTTTCCTATTTGAATGAATTAGTGATTTATTCTTCCTTTTATATGTGCTTTTTTCTTTAATAAGTTACCCGAAGTTTCAGTTTACCACATTTTCGCCAGATTACAAGGTGTTGAAATAAAATTTTTTATTTTTATAAATTCCGGTTCTAAATCTGAAAGCCTGTACATAACTATATAAAGAACAATACAAGGTACACTAGAGCATCGGGAAATGTTTACTGTCTATTGCGTATCAGTAACAAGAAAATTTCACAGGGAGTGCTCTACGAGGAAGGAGAACCACATTATGGCAGATAAAATTATTGAAAACAATCAGGTATCTATGATGGGAAAAATTGCAGCAGGATTTACGTTCAGTCATCAGGTCTTCGGGGAAGGCTTCTATATGACAGAACTGCTGGTTAAGAGACTAAGTGATTCGGAAGACAGAATTCCGGTCATGGTTTCTGAACGTCTGGTGGACGTAACACAGGACTACATAGGAGAATATGTAGAGATTCATGGACAGTTCCGCTCTTATAACCGGCACGAAGAAAAACATAACCGACTGGTGCTATCTGTGTTTACCAGAGAACTGAAATTTGTGGAAGAAGAGGATGACACGGTTCCTGTAAACCAGATTTTTCTGGATGGATTTATCTGTAAGCCGCCGGTATACAGAAAGACTCCGCTTGGAAGAGAAATCGCAGATGTACTTCTGGCAGTAAACCGTCCTTATGGAAAATCAGACTACATACCATGCATCTGCTGGGGAAGAAATGCCCGCTATGCATCAGCCTTTGAAGTAGGCGGTCATGTCCTGATCTGGGGTCGCATTCAGAGCAGGGAATATATGAAGCGGATCGGGGAAAATGAAACAGAGAAGAGAGTTGCGTATGAAGTCTCTGTAAGTAAGCTGGAATATATGGAGTAGGCCTTTTACACGTTATTAAGAAGTTATGGTTCACAAGCTATTATTCCGCGAAGCGCGTTACTGGGCACGGAGTGGACAGTAACTGGACAGTTACTGTTCACACGTCACTATCCCGCGAGGTGTTTTGGCATGAGAATGCCAAAATCCCGAGACATACCGCGCGAATTTATGCGAATAGCATAAATTAAGTTTGCGAAGCAAACGATACTCCTTGGGCTTTGCACAAGGAGGTTCATATTTTTTACATCGCGAAGCGTGTTACTGGGCACGGAGTGAACAGTAACACTGGACAGTAACGTGAAAAGGAATGCCCGCATTAATTACTTGCAATTCTTCATAAACTGCGGTAATATAAGCATATTCAGATAAAATAGGTTACAGTGTAACCATGTTTATTTATGTCTATAATGACACAAAAAAGAAGGATAACTGTTCTGTATCTTTGCAGATAGCCGAATAGTTAAAAGCTACAATTTCAATAACGATAAGAGGAATTGTTTGTTATGGAAAAAGAATTTACAGAGGTTTACTGCGGTGGAGGAAAGGGAAAGACAACTCTGGCCATTGGTCAGTGTCTGAGAGCTTCTGCCCAGGGTAAAAGCGTCATTATTATTCAGTTTCTGAAGGGAAGAGAGCGCAGAGAACTGGACTTTTTGGAGGAACTGGATGATCTGGATATCAAGATATTCCGTTTCGAAAAGCATGATGAGTGTTATGAGGAATTGAATGAGGAGGAGAAAGTAGAAGAGAAGACAAATATTCTCAATGCTTTAAACTTTGCACGAAAAGTTATTGCAACTCAGGAGTGCGATTTTCTGCTTCTGGATGAGATTCTCGGACTTCTTGATTATGGAATCACCACCGAAGAGGCAATCGGTGATATTCTCAAGATGAAAGATGAGAGTATGCATATCCTGATTACCGGACGGACGTTACCGGATAGCCTGCGTAAATATGCAGACAGCATAACTACACTGACAACAGAAATCTGTTAGGCTGTCTGGAATGACAGTCTGTATAGAATCTACAGAAGAATAAAGGAGGAGAGCAAATGGCAATTTTTAAAGGTGCAGGTGTTGCGATCGTAACCCCTATGTATGAGGATGGTAAGGTTAACTATGATAAACTGGAGGAACTCCTGGAGTATCAGATCGCAAACAGTACAGATGCGATCATCATTTGCGGAACAACAGGAGAATCATCTACAATGACACACGGAGAGCATCTTAAGACAATTAAGTTTGCAATCGACAAAGTAAATAAACGTGTCCCGGTTATCGCAGGTACAGGTTCCAACTGTACAGATACCGCGATCATGATGTCAAAAGAAGCTGCTTCCTACGGTGCAGATGCACTTCTGGTAGTAACTCCTTATTATAACAAAGCAACTCAGAAAGGTCTGATCGCTCATTATACAGCAATCGCAGAGGCTGTTCCGGAAACGCCGATCATTATGTATAATGTTCCAAGCCGTACAGGATGTAATATTCAGCCTGCAACAGCAGTAGCACTGGCTAAGAATGTTAAGAATATCGTTGGCATTAAGGCAGCAAGCGGAGATCTTTCCCAGATCGCAACTATGATGGCTATGGCAGACGGATGCATTGAATTGTATTCCGGAAATGATGACCAGGTACTTCCGATTCTTTCATTAGGCGGACTTGGTGTAATTTCCGTACTTTCCAATGTTGCTCCTAAGGAAACACATGATATGGTCATGAAATTCCTCGAGGGAGATACAAAGGGTGCAGCGGAGATTCAGTTAAAAGCAATTCCGTTAATTCACGCACTGTTCAGTGAAGTAAACCCAATTCCGGTTAAAACAGCTCTGAACCTGATGGGACGTGAAGTAGGACCTCTTCGTATGCCATTATCCGAGATGGAAGAAGCAAACAAAGAGAAACTTGCTGCAGAACTGAAGAACTTTGGAATCAAACTTGCGTAAATTTGAGAGGAAATACAAATGGTAAAGATTATTATGCATGGCTGCAACGGTCATATGGGTCAGGTAATCTCAGGGCTTGTTGAGAAAGATCCGGATGCTGAGATCGTAGCAGGTATCGACGTAGCAGATCAGGGAAAGAACAGCTACCCTGTATATACAAATATGGAAGAATGTCAGGTAGAGGCAGATGCCCTGATTGATTTTTCTTCTGCAAAAGCAACAGATGCGCTTCTTGCTTACTGTGAGAAACGTCACCTTCCGGTTGTATTATGTACAACAGGTTTAAGTGAAGAACAGCTTGCAAAGGTTGAAGAGACTGCCAGGAATGTCGCAGTTCTGAAATCTGCAAATATGTCTCTCGGAATCAATACTCTGATGAAACTGCTTCAGGACGCTGCAAAGGTTCTGGCAACAGCAGGATTTGATATCGAGGTTGTTGAGAAACATCATCGTCTGAAACTGGATGCTCCGAGTGGAACAGCACTTGCACTGGCAGACAGCATCAATGAGGCTATGGATAACCAGTATCATTATACTTATGACCGCAGTCAGAGACGCCAGATGCGCGACGACAAGGAAATCGGTATCTCAGCAGTTCGTGGAGGAACAATCGTCGGAGAACACGAAGTAATCTTCGCAGGTCCGGACGAAGTGATCGAATTTAAACATACGGCATATTCTAAAGCTGTATTTGGAAAAGGTGCGATTGAAGCTGCCAAATTCCTTGCAGGAAAACCAGCAGGAAAATATGATATGAGCGATGTTATCAGCGCGAAATAATGATAAGAGCATAAAATAATAAAAAAGGAAGTGCATCCGGTACAAAACACGGGCACTTCCTTTTTTACTGAAATCAAGTAAGCTTTCTGTTTCGATTGCGAATATCTGCCTGGCTTAATGATAATATGCATAAGTTAAAAGTCTCTGTGAATCCTGCCAGCGTTCTGAGGAAGAGCTTCCACCCAGAACAACAGAAATATAGGTATTTCCCTTAGCTGAATGAGACAGGCCGACAAAGCAGTAACCGGCTTTGCGTGTATATCCTGTTTTCATACCTGCAACTCCTGGAGCATTGCCGAGCAGAGAATTGGTAGTGCTGACATAATAACTTCTTCCGGTATTGAGATTGGAGAAAGAGTAATAGCTTGTACTTACCAGCTTTCTAAACATCGGTTTTTTGATTGCATACTGGGCAATTTTGGCCAGGTCAGAGGCTGTTGTGTAATGATTATAACCGGCATCAAGACCATTTGGAGTAGCAAAGTGAGTGTTTGTACACCCGATTTTAGCGGCTTTTTTGTTCATTAAGTTGACAAATTTCGCGCTGGAACCACTGATATGCTCTGCGATAGCAACTGCGGTATCATTATGAGAAGGAAGCATCAGAGAATAAAGCAGATCCTTCAGATAAAATACTTCGCCTGCATTCGCATAAAGCTTGGTTGGTTCAATTGACGCTGCATAGGAAGAAAATTTTACCTTCTCATTCAGTTTGCAGTTTTCAAGCGCGAGAATACAAGTCATGATCTTCGTGGTGCTGGCATTTGCGTGTGCCACATTTTCATTTTTGGCATATATGATTTTACCAGTGTCTGCGTTCATAAGGAGTGCACAGTCAGAAGAAATATTATAGTTTAAGCCGGTATGTGTGAGTGCACCATTCTGATTAAAATAATAATTCGTGCCTTTGATCTTATGTTTACCGGTGACGGCTTTTCCATCCTTGTCAAAGTAGTATCTGTTTCCGGACTTGTCTGTAACCCATCCGGTGACCATGGAGCCATCTTTGCCGACGTAGTAATAATTTCCTTTATATCTGACAAGTGAATTTTTAATCAGATATCCCTGGTTTCTGGTGCCGAAGAAATAATTCTTGCCGTCGATCGTATGCCAGCTGCACCAGCGGTGACCATATTTGTTGAAATAATATGTTTTTTTGTTGATTTTCAGAAATACATTTTTGGCGATCGTCTGATCATCATAGCGATAAGTCCAATAATTACCGTCTTTTACAAATTTTCCGGCTGCTGCAACATCAGGTTTCTGAAGCGTAGACGCATAAATCGTAGAAGCGCTGCAGGTGAACAGCAGGAAGAGGGCAGCAAAGAGTATAAATACAGAGCTGCGCAGAGAATACTTTCTTTTTCTTTTCATAATAACCTCCTGTAAATGTAAGTTGCTGTTTGTTTGGTGACAAATAAAGCAGATATGTGCTGACGAAGCCCTTTAAGTTCTTTAGATAAAGAATCCTGTTTACAGAAATTTTCATCAGGCTGACATATCATTTGCATTATAATACAAAATGTAAAATTTTTCCAGAATAGTATTGGTTTTTATGCACATATTAAAAATACGATGACAGCAGAGAACAAACAAAAGGTTTACTCTCGCATCATACAACATAAAAAATCATAATACAAAAAGCGGAGGGATTTCCGTCGCATGAACAGGCGGACTGCTTTCCGGGAACAGGAGACGAATATGAGAAAAAAAGTAAAGAAGATTCTTGTGAGTGTGGCACTTATTGTGACATTATGTATGTTTACTGCGTGTGGAAATACCAACAATGCGGCAGATGAGGTAGATACAAATGAGGAAAATATGACGGATGAAAATGCGACAGATGATACGGTTGATGAGGCAGATAATAGTGTGGAAAATAACACAACAGACGGCAATGTAGCTGGAGATAATACAGTCGGAAACGATACAGACGGCAATAATACGACTGGAAATAATACAACAAATAATACAGATGATGGAACTGTGACGGATGATGGACTGGCTGGAAATGGAGCAGCAGAGGATGGAATGGCAGGTGATGCGGTAAATGGCGATAATAATACTGCAACAGATGATAAAGATGGAACTGTTTCTGGGGCACTTGGGAATGGAGTCAGAGACCTGGGTGAAGGAGTTGGTGATGCAGTTGAAGATGTAGGCGATGCTGTTGGAAATGCAGCGGAGGGAAGATAGAAAGAGGAACTCAATTAAAACAGGGAATTTATCTGAACTCGTTGAATAACTGCGCGTCATATTCTCGTTGTTACTGTTCACTCCGTTCTCAGTAACGTAGCCCAAATTCATTCCAGATTGCCTGCGGCAATGGAATTTTGGCTTGCATGTCTCGGGATTTTGGCATATTCATGCCAAAACACCTCGCGGGATAGTGATGTGTGAACAGTAACTTCTCGTTACTTCAGTGATGAGTTAGACGCGCAATTTTTTGCTAACATAAGGAGACTGGTGTAATATGTCAATATCGTATGCAGCAGTCTCAATTATGATTGACAGGATTTCTAAAAAAATCGAGACAACAGAAATGGTTTATGGTATTATCGTAGTAAAGTAATAAAATATTATTGTTAACTTCGTTCTCAGTAACAATAAAATAACAATGGAGGAAACAGGTCTATGAAATTTCGACCATGTATTGACATACATAATGGAAAAGTGAAACAGATTGTGGGAGGGAGTCTCACAGATGTACAGGATCAGGCGAGTGAGAATTTTGTATCTGAACAGGATGCATCTTTTTATGCAGATTTATACAAAAAGGCAGGAATAAAGGGTGGTCATGTGATCTTATTAAACAGTCATGACTCTCCTTATTATGAAGCAACGAAAGAGCAGGCACTTCTTGCCCTTCGTACATATCCGAAAGGTTTGCAGATCGGAGGGGGCGTAAATCCGGATAATGCCGGGGAATACCTGAATGCCGGGGCAAGTCATGTGATTGTTACTTCCTACGTCTTTAAAGATGGAAAAATTTCCTGGAAAAATTTAAACAGAATGAAAGATGCTGTGGGAAAAGAGAATCTGGTTCTGGATCTTAGCTGTCGCAAAAAAGATGGAAAATATTATATTGTGACAGACCGATGGCAGAAATTTACGGAAGTCATCGTAACATTAGAAATTATGGAAGAACTGGGAAGCTACTGCGATGAGTTTCTGGTTCATGCGGTAGACGTGGAAGGTAAGGCACGCGGAGTAGAGACTGAACTGGCAGCTCTGCTTGGGGAATACAGAGGAAATCCGGTTACCTATGCCGGAGGTGTCGGCTCTGTGAATGACATTGAGAATCTTCGTAAATACGGAAAAGACAGACTTGATGTTACAGTAGGCAGCGCACTGGATCTCTTTGGAGGAAGCATTCCATTTACAGAATTGATTAAACTTTAACTTATAGCAATTCCATAAAATATTGACATTAATTCGACTCATCAGAGCGTGAAGTCCTTCGATAATTATTATATTTGTAATGAAAATAAATAGGAAATTACGCGGGTTTTATCATAATAAGGTGGGAACTTTGAGGATATTCTTAAAGTAAACAGAAAAAATATGAAATTTTAATAAAATAGTGTTAAAATTCAAAATTATGTGTTATAATAGACCCATCAAACAGCAAAGGGGATGGAAGCATGAAATTTATCATCAGCGGAAAAAATATTACAGTTACAGAAGGTCTTAAGACAGCGGTCCAGGACAAACTCAGTAAACTGGAAAGGTATTTCACTCCTGACACCGAAGTTGTAGTAACTTTAAGTGTTGAAAAAGAAAGACAGAAAATTGAAGTGACAATCCCTGTAAAAGGAAACATCATCCGTTCTGAACAGGTAAGCAATGACATGTATGTATCAATTGATCTGGTAGAGGAAGTCATTGAACGTCAGCTTCGCAAGTACAAAAATAAAATCGTAGACAAACAGCAGGCAGCAGCCAACTTCCAGAAAGCATATCTGGACAAGGACTACGAAGAAGATGAAGAGGTTAAGATCATCCGTACCAAGAAATTTGGAATCAAACCAATGTATCCGGAAGATGCATGCGTACAGATGGAACTTCTCGGACATAATTTCTTTGTATTCTACAATGCAGAAACAGAGCAGGTAAATGTAGTTTACAAACGTAAAGGAAATACTTACGGTCTGATCGAACCGGAATTCTAGTCTTATCAGAACATAAAAAGGCCATAAAAAGTTTTCATAAGAAAAGCTTCCGTGCAGAACCCAAACTTCTGTGCGGAAGCTTTTTTAACCAAATCAACTGCGAAGCAGTTATTCGGTGTAGAGCCACGTAGCAAAGGCAGAAGTTTTTATCTGGTTAAATAAGAAAAAGAAGAGGTAGAGGAATGAAAACTGCATTGACAATTGCAGGCAGTGATTCCAGCGGTGGAGCTGGGATTCAGGCGGATATTAAGACAATGATCGCAAATGGTGTATACGCAATGAGTGCGATTACAGCATTGACGGCACAGAATACAACAGGTGTAACTGCAATCATGGAAGTGACACCGAAATTTCTGGGAGAGGAACTGGATAATATTTTTACAGATATTTATCCGGATGCAGTAAAGATAGGAATGGTATCCTCAAGCACCCTGATTGGGAAGATTGCAGACAAACTGGAGGAATATAAAGCGGGAAATATCGTGGTCGATCCTGTTATGGTGGCAACGAGCGGAGCGAAACTGATCAGCGATGAGGCAATCGAAATATTGAAACAGCGTCTGCTTCCGATTTCAAGTGTACTGACTCCGAATATTCCGGAAGCGGAAGTTCTGGCAGAGATGGAGATTCATACGGCAGATGATATGATCGCAGCAGCAAAGAAAATCAGTGATACATATCACTGCGCGGTTTTGTGTAAAGGCGGACACAAGCTAAATGATGCCAATGATCTGCTTTACCGGGATGGCAGCTATCGCTGGTTTGAGGGAAAACGTATTAACAATCCGAATACCCATGGAACCGGTTGCACGCTTTCCAGTGCTATTGCCTCAAATCTTGCCAAAGGCTTTGATCTGGATACATCGGTAGAGCGCGCCAAAGATTATATTTCCGGAGCACTGGCAGCGATGCTTGACCTTGGAAAAGGCAGCGGACCGATGGATCATGGGTTTGCAATTACAGGAGAATATAAGAAAGAATCTGAGAGAGGATAACTTTCAGTAAACAGGATGCGAAGATTGAGCCAGGTTTAAAAGCATAGGAAATCTAATGCTTTAAGCCTGGTTTTTCACTTTTGACGTAGTACTCAAAATATGATAGAATATACAGAAAATCCTGTAAAGAAAGAAGGAGCAAAAACGCAATGAGAAAAGCCGGAGTATTAATGCCAGTTTCCGCACTTCCATCACGTGTTGGTGCCGGGGAACTCGGGGAAGCAGCATTTCATTTTATAGAATTACTAAAAAAGAATCATGTTAAAATATGGCAGATTCTTCCACTTAACCCAGTTGGTTACGGAAATTCCCCATATCAGCCATATTCCTCTTGCGCTGGTGATGAAATATATATCAGTCTGGACAAACTTGCAGAAGATGGGCTGCTGAAGACAGCACCTGAAGCTTTTTTACAGAATGCGAAGAGAGTAGATTACGAAGCTGTCCGTCAGTACAGAGAGCCATTCCTGAGAGAAGCTTTTGAAGTTTTTACAAAGAAAAAGGGACAGGAAGAGCCTGCATATAAAGAATTTGTAGCACAGGAATGGGTGTATGAATATGGCGTATTCCGTGCATTGAAGAAAGCAAATAACGGAAATTGCTGGAATGACTGGGCGGAAGAGGACAGAAACTGGCCGGAGAACAGACATGCATTATCAGCAGAAGTCGAGGCAGAGGCCCAGTATCAGATGTTCCTTCAGTATATTTTCTACACTCAGTGGATGGACGTAAAGAAAACGGCAAACGAAGCCGGTATTGAGATCATGGGCGATGTTCCGTTCTATGTAGGTCAGGATTCTGTAGATGTGTGGGGAGGTAAGGATAACTTCCTTCTGGACACAGACGGACGTCCGATCTTTATTGCGGGAGTACCACCGGACTATTTCAGCGCGACAGGTCAGAGATGGGGAAATCCGATTTACGACTGGGAACATATGAAAGAACAGAATTATCAGTTCTGGGTAGACAGAATCGGTTACAGCAATAAACTGTTTGATATCATCAGAATCGATCATTTCCGTGCATTTGATACATACTGGAAGATTCCTGCAACCTGTCCGACTGCGATTGACGGCGAATGGATTGAAGCACCTGGATATGAAGTGATTGACACACTTCAGAAAGAGCTTCCGGGGCTGAATCTGGTGGCAGAGGATCTGGGACTGCTCCGTCCGGAAGTTCTGGTATTAAAGGATCATTACCATCTGAAAGGAATGAAAATCCTCATCTTTTCTATCGAAACAGGTGGAAAATATGCCAGGGATACCTTCCATGATGTGGAAAACTTGATTTTCTATACAGGAACTCACGATAATGACACAATTATGCAGTGGTATGAAAATATGAGCACTGCATCCAGAAGAAAAATTCGCCGTATGTTAAAGAAAGCAGGGGCATCACAGGGCTCTGTCAAAGACCGATTCCTTCAGTATACCATGCAGAATCAGGCGGAATATGCGATTATCCCGCTGGCAGATATCCTTGGACTGGGAAAAGAAGGCCATATTAATACACCGGGAACAATCGGTTCTCCGAACTGGGAGTGGCACTTACCGGATTTTGTACAGGCTGAAAAAGAATTACGAAAGTTAGGACACCTGATTGTAGATACTAAACGTATTTAACCGAATCAGGTAAGTTCCCTGCGGAGGTTGCGAAGATCAATAAGAAGTGGGTGGGGACTTGCTGCTTTTGGTATTTTATGTTCAAACACTTCGCGGGATAGTGACATGTGAATAAGAACAGATTTAGTAACAATTTTCTTATTTTGTTTATGAAAAATTCATTGTTTTCCATACTGGAAAGTGTTAGAATAGTTTAGTATTGTGTATACAGAAAAATCGTTTGTAATGTTCGCATGCTGCTATTATGTTTGCAGTGAACGGAGTAAACAATAATAACCGGTATCGTACAGATGCCGGTGTATAGCAGCAATGCTTTGTAAAAATAGAGAGATAAACAGGAGTAAGACCTAATATGAATATGTTTTCAAAAGTATTCGGGACTCGCAGCCAGCGAGAGGTTAAGCGTATCATGCCTCTGGTTGAGAAAATCGAGAGCCTGCGCCCGGACATGCAGAAGTTAAGTGATGAGGAACTGAAAGGAAAGACAAGAGAGTTCAAGAAACGTCTGGAAGAGGGAGAGACATTAGATGATCTGCTTCCAGAGGCATTTGCGGTTGTACGTGAAGCCGGTAAACGTGTTCTTGGAATGGAGCATTTCCGAGTGCAGTTAATCGGTGGTATCATTCTTCATCAGGGACGTATCGCAGAGATGAGAACAGGTGAAGGTAAAACACTTGTTGCCACACTTCCGGCATACTTAAATGCCCTGGAAGGTAAAGGTGTGCATATCGTAACAGTCAATGACTATCTGGCTAAACGAGATGCAGAAGAGATGGGACAGATCCATGAATTCCTTGGCCTGACTGTCGGCGTTGTTTTAAATGATATGAAGCAGGATGAACGTCGTGCTGCATACAACTGCGACATTACCTATGTTACCAATAACGAACTTGGTTTCGATTATCTGCGTGACAACATGGTTATTTATAAAGAACAGCTGGTACAGAGAGATCTGCACTACTGTATCATCGATGAGGTCGACTCCATTTTGATCGATGAGGCGCGTACACCTCTTATCATTTCCGGTCAGAGTGGAAAGTCTACGAAATTATATGAAGCCTGCGATATCCTTGCCCAGCAGTTAGAGCGTGGTGAAGCCAGCCACGAGATGACAAAGATGGCAGCTATCATGGGCGAGGAAGTTATCGAGACAGGTGACTTCGTTGTAAATGAGAAAGATAAGATCGTAAACCTTACTGAGCAGGGTGTTCATAAGGTTGAGAAATTCTTCCATATTGAGAACCTGGCTGATCCGGAGAATCTGGAGATCCAGCATAACATTATCCTTGCTCTTCGTGCACACAACCTGATGCATAAGGATCAGGATTACGTTGTTAAAGATGATGAGATTCTTATCGTTGATGAATTTACCGGACGTATCATGCCGGGACGCCGTTATTCTGACGGTCTTCATCAGGCGATTGAAGCAAAAGAGCATGTTAAGATCAAACGTGAGAGCAAGACTCTGGCAACGATCACATTCCAGAACTTCTTTAACAAATATGACAAGAAGGGTGGTATGACCGGTACAGCTATCACAGAGGAGAAAGAGTTCCGTGATATCTATGCAATGGACGTTGTAGAAATCCCGACGAACAGACCGGTAATCCGTGTTGACCATGAAGATGCTGTTTATATGACAAAGAAAGAGAAATTCAACGCAGTTGTCAATGCTGTAGTTGAGGCTCATGCAAAACAGCAGCCGGTACTGGTTGGTACAATTACAATCGAAACTTCCGAACTTATCAGCCGTATGCTGAAGAGACAGGGAATCAAACATAATGTATTGAACGCGAAGTTCCATGAACTGGAAGCTGAGATCGTAGCACAGGCAGGTCAGGCAGGAGCAGTTACGATTGCTACTAACATGGCGGGCCGTGGTACTGATATTAAGCTGGATGATGTGTCAAGAGAGGCTGGCGGTCTGATGATCATCGGTACAGAACGTCATGAGTCCAGACGTATCGATAATCAGCTGCGTGGACGTTCCGGTCGTCAGGGTGACCCGGGTGAGTCCCGTTTCTACATTTCCCTGGAAGATGATCTGATGCGTCTGTTCGGTTCTGAGAGACTGATGAAGATCTTTACATCTCTGGGTGTTGCTGAGAATGAACAGATCGAACATAAGATGCTTTCCAATGCAATCGAGAAAGCACAGGAGAAGATTGAGTTTAACAACTTTGGTATTCGTAAGAATCTTCTTGATTATGACCAGGTAAATAATGAGCAGCGTGAGATCATCTACAAAGAGCGTCGTCAGGTTCTTGATGGTGAGAACATGCGTGAGGCAATCTACAAGATGATTCAGGATACAGTTGATACTTATGTAGATATGTGTTTCTCTGATGATGTAGATTCCGAAGAGTGGGATCTGAATGAATTTAACGGCGTACTTCTCCCGGTTATTCCGGTTCAGCCGCTTACTCTTGAGACTGTAAAAGGTAAGAAACGTGATGAGATTAAGCACGAATTGAAAGAAGAGGCAGTGAAGCTTTATGAAGCAAAAGAAGCAGAGTTCCCGGAACCGGAACAGCTTCGTGAATTAGAGCGTGTTGTACTTCTGAAATGCATCGACAGCAAGTGGATGGATCACATTGATGATATGGAAATTCTTCGTCAGGGTATCGGACTTGCTGCTTACGGACAGAGAGATCCGGTTGTTGAATACAAGATGAGCGCATTCGAGATGTTCAACAACATGATCACATCTATTCAGGAAGATACACTTCGTATGCTGTATCATGTACATGTAGAGCAGAAAATCGAGCGTGAACAGGTTGCCAAAGTTACCGGAACAAACAAAGATGACAGCGCCGGTCCGAAGAAACCAGTTCAGAGAAAAGAGATCAAAGTATATCCGAATGATCCGTGTCCATGCGGAAGCGGTAAGAAATACAAACAGTGCTGCGGACGTAAGAACAAAGCCTGAGCCTGGTTGGAAAGAGAATAGTGAAAGCAGGAAAGATATATTACCGGACATATAAAAAATGGTAATGGACTGCTTATGAGATAAAAGGGCTTAATTATACAAGGCCCTTTTATCGTACACGAAAATACGTTAATGCGTTGAATTGATACATTGATTTGCTAACGAATTAGTGTATCAGAACGGCTCATAATAGTGTACCATTATAAAACCTAAAGGGGGAAAAACAGTATGAAGAGAGAGTCTTTTGGCTCACGCCTTGGTTTCATTCTGGTATCGGCGGGATGTGCCATTGGCATTGGAAATGTGTGGAAATTCCCATACATCTGCGGAGCATATGGAGGAGCAGCTTTTATTCTGATCTACTTATGTTTCCTGGTAATCCTGGGCATTCCAGTCCTGGTATCTGAGTTTGCGGTAGGACGTGGAAGTCACACGAGTGTTGCGAAATGTTTTGACAAACTGGCACCGGAGGGAAGCTGCTGGAAGCCGCTGAAATCCATCGGTATCATTGGATGTTACATGTTGATGATGTTTTACACTACAGTAGGCGGATGGATGCTTTATTATTGTGTAAAGAGTTTACGGGGAGATTTTGCAGGAGCGTCTCCTGAGGCAGTGACACAGTCATTTTCCGATATGCTTGGAAATGCGCCGACGATGATGCTTTGGATGGTCATTACCTGTCTTATTGGATTCGCAGTCTGCTTCATGGGACTGCAGAACGGAATTGAGAAAATCTCCAAAGTAATGATGAGCGCCTTGCTGATCATTATGGTTATCCTTGCTGTTCACTCCGTAATGATGGAAGGCGCAGGGGAAGGAATTCGTTTTTATCTGGTTCCTGATTTTCAGAAGATTAAGGATGCAGGAATCGGTAATGTAGTATTTGCTGCACTGAGCCAGTCATTCTTTACGTTATCCATTGGTATTGGTGCGATGTTGATTTTCGGAAGTTATCTGGATAAATCCAGAAGTCTGACAGGTGAAGCGGTAAGCATCACAATACTGGATACATTTGTAGCGCTGACAGCAGGATTTATCATTATTCCGGCATGTTTCTCTTACGGAATCCAGCCGGATGCAGGTCCGAGCCTTATTTTTATCACTCTGCCGAATATTTTTGCAAAGATGAGCGGCGGTGCGTTATGGGGAAGTCTGTTCTTCCTGTTTCTGACATTTGCGGCAATTTCAACTATCATTGCCGTATTTGAGAACCTGATCGTATTTAATATGGAATTATTTGGATGGGATCGTAAGAAGAGTGTCATTGTATGTGCGGTTCTGGTAGTAATCCTGAGTATTCCATGTGTACTTGGATTTAATGTACTTTCCGGATTCCAGCCTTTTGGTGAGGGAAGTAACATCATGGATCTGGAGGATTTTATCGTTTCCAATAACCTTCTTCCGCTTGGAAGTCTTGGATACCTTCTGTTCTGCACAAGAAAGAATGGATGGGGATGGGATAACTTTATCGCAGAGGCAAATGCCGGCACCGGAATGAAGTTTCCGAAATCTCTGAAAGGTTTTGTATCCTATGGAATTCCGGCGATTATTATCGTAATCTATCTGAAAGGATACTATGATAAATTCGCAGGCCTTGGAACAGGAGTACTGGTTGGCTGGATGATCGTGGCACTGGTGCTGCTGGGATTTGTGTTTTACTGCGCGATGGCGAAGAAGAAAGCGAAATAAGCAGATAGTAGTGGAATCAAATAAACAAAAGAGAATATGCCAAAATCCCGAGACATATAAGTCAAAATCCCATCGCCAAAGGCGATTTTTAATGGATTTTGACTCGTAACTGTGAAGGTACTGAACAGTTACGAATGTTTTACGTTATAATTATAAGAGAATGAAATGATTATGAGTTATGAAATGTTACTTGGTGTAGCCCCAAACTGTTTTCGATATGCACGGGAAAAAGTGCTATATTCAGAGAAACCGCTTTCTAATGCTGCTTTTGTTACCGGCATTCCTTCTGAAATCAGGGTTCGAGCTATGAGAAGCCGCTTATTTACGATATAGTTATGGAGTGTGAATCCAGTTTCTTCTTTAAATTTCCGCATCAGATGATATTTACTGATATAATACCTGGAGGCGAGATTGTCTACCGACAGATCTTCTTTCAGATTGTGGTTGATGTATTGCAGAATATCCGCAATCTGTGAATCGAAAAAGTATGATTTTCTGTCGAAAATATATTGCTTTTCCAGAAAAATACGGTTTACATAGATCATAAATTGCAGAAATAATGACTGAGCCAGAAGGTCTTTGGCAAATGCGTCGGATTTTGTGGCAGATTCTAATTCCAGAAGAATTTCTTTCAGTTTTTCCAGAAGGGAAGGATGCAGACGAATCAGATTATAGCTGCGGTCGTTTGCTTCCTGAAAACATTTCAGAAGTTCCTGCCAGGGAATATCATTCTGAATCCAGAGAATGAAGCGCTCGTAGGGAACGGAAGCATCGATTTCCGGACGGTGGATCGCATGGCGGTCTACGAGCAGGATGTCCCATGGTTTGAGGTTGTAGGCTTTTCCTTCGATATGATAAGTAGCTTTTCCGGAGATAAAAATGACTACTTTATGAAAATCGTGATAGTGATAAGCAAATTCTTTTTTGGTCTGGTCTTTAATATGAAAAAGTCGGAACTGCTCATTAAGGTAGCCTGTTTTTTCTGATTGATAGAACTGTTCTGATAAGGTCATAGTTACCTCCAATCCTATAGAACTGTGTTTGCTATTGTTTACGGGCAGTATTTATCATATCATTTAATGCAGGCAGGTGCAATCAATGAACGGAATTTCTGAGAAAATATGCTACAAAGATATTGACATTATTGAAAGATGATAGTATCATACAATTACAAAGTAATCGTAAAAACTTTGTAACTATTTCAAAATGGGGTAAAGAAATAGAAAACAGAATAGAGAGGAGTGATAACATCTGTAAGGCTGTTATATCAGAGGACTGATATAATGGTCTTTTTTTATGTTTCTATGCAGACTGATAAAAAGTATAAAGAACTAAAAAAGATAATAAAAGTATAAAGAAAAAATGAAATGAGAGAGCATTTTTTGCAATACAAGTCGCATTTTAATCCATATA
This sequence comes from Blautia sp. HCP3S3_B11, assembly GCF_052064435.1. NCBI lineage: Bacteria > Bacillati > Bacillota > Clostridia > Lachnospirales > Lachnospiraceae > Blautia > Blautia sp. HCP3S3_B11. Next base: position 56,507 of record NZ_JBQHVP010000003.1, on the reverse strand, counting down.
CATGGTAAAAATAATCGAATATAATAAGCCTATAGTAAGTAAAAGAAGAATATGACAGATTAGTAGAAAGTGATTTTGAAAGAAGATATTTGTGAGTGATAGATAAGGAGAGGGATGCGGCTATGGCAAATACAATTATTATGAGTAAATACCAGGGACTTGGAAATGATTATCTTATTCTGGATCCAAAGAAGAACAGGGTGCAGCTCCAGGGAAAGAAAGTTGCCCTTCTCTGCCAGAGAGGATTCGGATTGGGAGCAGACGGCGTGCTCTATGGACCGGTAGAGATTGAGGGAAAACTTGGTGTGCGTATTTACAATGCAGACGGAAGTGAGTCAGCAATCAGTGGAAATGGTGTGCGTATCTTTGCAAAGTATCTGATGGATCAGGGATATGTTACAGAGAAGAAATTTGACATTGAAACCTTGTCCGGTACAATTCAGGTAGAATGTCTGAACAGCCGTGCAACGGAATTTAAAGTAAATATGGGAAAACCATCGTTTATTTCCAGCGACATTCCGGTATCCGGTGAAGTCCGCGAAGTAATTAAGGAAGGGTTTGTGTTCCATGGAGAAGAATATAAAGCCACCTGCCTGACAGTAGGAAATCCACATTGTATTATTTTTACAGATAATGTAAGTGCAGAAGCTGTCAGAAATCTGGGACCTTATGTGGAAAACGCGGATGAATTTCCGGAGAGAATGAACCTGCAGATCTGCCGCCAGATTGACAAAGGAAATCTGGATATCGAAATATGGGAAAGAGGTTCCGGTTATACAAAGGCATCCGGAACAGGAAGCTGTGCGGCAGCGGCTGCGGCATATAAATTGGGACTTGTGGAATCCCGCATTAATGTAAACCAGCCTGGCGGAATGATTCAGATTGATATTGAAGAGGACGGAACAATCTACATGACAGGTACGGTCGGATATATTGCGGATATGAGTGTGGCGGAGAGCTTTTTCTCATAAAAATCAAAAAGTTTTATAGAGTTGCCTATAGCCCGCAGTAAAGATTTGGTTACTGTTCGCATCTACTATCCCGCGAGGCGTTTTGGCATGAATATGCCAAAATCCCGAGACATACGGCGCGAATTTATGCGATTAGCATAAATTCTGTGCATCGCGAAGCGTGTTACTGAGAGCGGAGTGAACAGTAACAAGATTTGTGCTGCGGGTAATTCTTTATTTGTATTTTGATGGAAGATATGCTATTATTTTAAACGAGTCAAACAGCGTAATGGAAACTGTTTGCAGGGTTATTGACAAGTGGCGAAACGAATTACAAGTGTTCGTCTGTTATACTTGTCTAAACAGAAAATCCAGTCGGATATCGTAAAAATCTGACAAAGAATATTTATATTTAAAAATAAGAAAGTGGGTGAAGCTGTGGTTGAATTAGACCAGTTCAAGAGCATTCTTGCGACTTATACAGAACCATTAGTGGAAGTGAGGGATTCACTTTGACCTCGCTAACAAAGAGCAGAAGGTTGAAGAATTAGAGCGCGAAATGGAAGCGCCTGATTTCTGGGATGACGCAGAAGTTTCCCAGAAGAAGATGAAAGAATTAAAAGACATGAAAGATGACATGGAGACCTATCAGAATCTGATCACTCAGATGGAAGATATGGAAACCATGATCGAGATGGGATATGAAGAGAACGATCCTGCACTGATTCCTGAAATTCAGGAGATGCTGGATGAGTTCCAGAGAGATTTCGACAATATCCGTATCAAGACACTTCTTTCCGGAGAATATGACAGTGAGAACGCCATTATCAAGCTGAATGCAGGTGCAGGCGGAACAGAGGCATGTGACTGGTGCGGCATGCTTTATCGTATGTACAGCCGCTGGGTAGATAAGAAAGGTTTCAGTCTGGAAGTGCTGGATTATCTGGATGGTGATGAAGCAGGCATTAAATCTGTTACATTCCAGGTAAACGGAACAAATGCTTATGGTTATCTGAAGTCAGAGAAAGGAGTTCACCGTCTTGTGCGTATCTCTCCTTTTAATGCGGCAGGTAAACGCCAGACTTCTTTCGTATCCTGCGATGTTATGCCGGATATCAAGAAGGATCTGGATGTAGAGATCAATGATGACGATATCCGTATCGATACTTACCGAAGTAGTGGTGCCGGTGGTCAGCATATCAATAAGACATCATCTGCCATCCGTATCACACATTTCCCGACCGGAATCGTGGTACAGTGTCAGAATGAACGTTCTCAGCATATGAATAAAGATAAAGCGATGCAGATGCTGAAAGCGAAGCTGTATCTTCTTAAGCAGCAGGAAGCAGAGGAGAAACTTTCCGGTATCCGTGGAGAGGTAACTGATATCGGATGGGGAAATCAGATCCGTTCTTATGTCATGCAGCCATATACTATGGTCAAGGATCATCGTACAAACGAGGAGACCGGAAATGTGGATGCAGTGCTTGACGGCGGAATCGATATCTTTATCAATGCATATCTGAAATGGATTGCGCTGAAGAAATAAAACATTAGAAAAGGCTGTCCCGGATTACGACAGCCTTTTTCGCGTTGTATAAATAGTTGTGCGTTTTGTGGTGATTTGCAGATGTATTATATGATATAGAAATTACAGATGAGATAATTTGTTTATGCAGAAACATATTTCTTGCGTATTTTTGTCCATTGTGATAAGATATCCATTATATGAAAACAAATGTCTTTAAGAAACGGACAGGTAAATTGATATGCAGAAACCAATATCAGAAAAAAAGAAATATTTTGTAGTAAGGGAACGCGCGGTTCCGGAAGTGCTGTTAAAGGTCGTGGAAGCCAAGAAGCTTCTTGATTCCGGCAAGGTGGACACTGTGCAGGATGCGGCAGAGCGCACAGGAATCAGCAGGAGTTCTTTTTACAAATACAAAGATGATATTTTTCCATTTCATGAAGAAACCAGGGGAAAGACAATCACCTTTATCATCCAGATGGATGATGAACCGGGGCTTTTGTCGGTTGTCCTGCAGACGATTGCACGGTTTCATGGAAACATTCTTACCATTCATCAGAGCATTCCGATCAACGGAGTTGCCACACTTACTTTGAGCGTGGATATTCTTCCGGGAGAAGGAGATGCGGAAGCAATGGTTGAGACAATTGAACAGAGTGAAGGAATTCACTATCTGAAAATACTAGGCAGGGAGTAAAAGAAAATGATCAATGTAGCAATTTTAGGATATGGCACAGTTGGAAGCGGTGTATTTGAAGTATTAAACACAAACAAAGAGAGCATTACAAGACGTGCCGGAGAGGAACTTAATGTAAAATATGTCCTGGATCTTCGTGATTTCCCGGGACAGCCGGTAGAAGAGGTTCTGGTTCATGATTATGAGCAGATCGTGAATGATCCGGAAGTGGATATCGTAGTAGAGGTTATGGGCGGTGTAGAGCCGGCTTATACTTTTGTAAAGAAAGCACTTCTGGCAGGAAAGAATGTATGTACCTCCAATAAAGCTCTGGTTGCAAAACATGGCCGCGAGCTGATGGATATCGCGAAAGAAAAGAGCATTAACTTCTTATTCGAGGCAAGCTGCGGCGGCGGAATCCCGATCATCCGTGTGATCAATTCTTCTCTTACAGGAGATGAGATCGATGAAGTGACAGGTATCCTGAATGGAACAACCAACTACATGCTTTATAAGATGAATACAGAAGGCTGCGAGTTTGATACGGTATTAAAAGAAGCACAGCAGAAAGGATATGCAGAAGCAGATCCTACCGCAGACGTAGAAGGATATGATGCATGCCGTAAGATTGCGATTCTTTCTTCTCTTGCCTATGAGAGATATTTTGATTTCGAAGATATTTATACAGAGGGAATCACAAAGATTACACCGGAAGATATGGAATATGCTGCGAAACTTGGCAGAACAATCAAACTTCTGGGAACCAGCCGTAAACTGGAAGATGGAACCTGCTATGCGCTGGTTGCACCATTCCTGATCGGACAGGACAGCCCTCTTTACAGTGTTAATGATGTATTTAATGCGGTATTTGTACATGGAAATATGCTTGGAGACGCTATGTTCTATGGAAGTGGAGCAGGTAAGCTTCCTACAGCAAGTGCGGTAGTTGGTGATATCGTAGATGCTGCGAAACATCTCCATACAAATATTACTACAAACTGGAACAGCACTCCGGCAGTCCTGAAACCACTGGATGAAGTGACAGGAAGATTTTTCGTAAGAATTAAAAAAGATGCGGCAGAAGAAGCGAAGAAGGTATTTGGTGAAGTCGAGATCATCAGCCTCAGGCAGCTTCCGGAAGAATGTGCCTTTATCACTGCTGAAATGTCACAGGGTGAATTTAAAGAGAAAATGGCTCAGATTGAAAGCCAGGTACTTGCAAAAATCCGCGTAAAAGATTGATTAATCCACAGATTTCGTGTATCATGTTTGTGACCGGATAAGGGAACGCTGATACAGAATTCAGGTGAATATTTTGTATAGTGATAACTATACCAGATGAACAGGAAAGGGAAGATAGTGTATCTTTTCTTTCCTGTAAACTTATTATGGAGGAAGCAAAAAGATGTTAATTGTCAAGAAATTTGGCGGTACATCGGTTGCAAATAAAGAACGTATCTTTAATGTTGCCAACCGCTGTATAGAGGAGTACAGAAAGGGAAATGACGTGGTAGTTGTTCTGTCTGCGATGGGCAAATATACAGACGAACTGATTACGATGGCGAAGGATATTAATGAGAAACCGCCGAAAAGAGAGATGGATATGCTCTTTACGATCGGTGAGCAGATGTCCGTTGCTTTGATGGCAATGGCGATGGACAAGCAGGGAGTTCCTGCTGTTTCCCTGAATGCATTTCAGGTTGCCATGCATACAACAAGTACTCACGGAAATGCACGTTTAAAGAGAATTGATACAGAGCGTATCAGAAGAGAACTGGATAGTAAGAAGATCGTAGTTGTTACCGGCTTCCAGGGAGTTGACAAGTATGATGATTATACAACTCTTGGAAGAGGTGGTTCTGATACAACAGCAGTTGCGCTTGCAGCAGCTCTTCATGCAGACGCATGTGAAATTTATACAGATGTAGACGGTGTTTATACAGCAGATCCGCGTAAGGTTCCGAAAGCAAGAAAGCTCAAAGAGATCACTTATGATGAGATGCTTGATCTTGCAACTCTCGGAGCAGGTGTACTTCATAACCGTTCTGTAGAGATGGCTAAGAAATATGGTGTGCCGCTTGTGGTACGTTCAAGTTTGAATAACAGCGAAGGAACCGTGGTAAAGGAGGAAGTTACAGTGGAGAGAATGTTGATCAGTGGTGTTGCTCTGGATACAGATGCAGTGAGAATCGCAGTAATCGGATTAAAAGATGAGCCGGGTGTGGCTTTTAAATTATTTGATACCCTTGCAAAGAAGAATATCAATGTAGATGTTATTCTGCAGTCTATCGGACGTGCAGGCAAGAAGGATATTTCCTTTACTGTAGACGGAAATGACCTGGATGATGCTGTTGCAACTCTGGAGGCAAATCAGGCAAGACTTGGATATGCAGAACTGCATTCTGAGAGAAATATTGCGAAGCTTTCCATCGTAGGCGCAGGAATGATGAGCAATCCTGGAGTGGCTGCGAAGATGTTTGAGAGCCTTTACAATGAAGGTGTAAATATCAACATGATCTCCACGTCTGAGATCCGTGTGACAGTTTTGATCAATGAAAAAGATGGTGTGCGTGCGATGAATGCAGTGCATGATGCATTTAATCTGGCAGACTGATATAGGAGAATTTGATGACACAGAGACGTGAATTAAAAAGATATGCAAAACAGGCAATGTCAGGCAAATATGGAATGCTTATCCTGGCATTTGTTGTGGTACAGGCGCTGGCGCTGATCAGCAGCATGCTGTCCTCCGCGCTGTTTCCGGGCGAGGAAACACTTGACCTTGTATTGGGATATGCATTTACATTTATTCTGACATTGCTGATCAATGTGATATCGGCAGGATTGAATTATATGTACCTGAATATTGCAAGAGGAAAAGCATATTCACTAAATGATTTGATTTATTTTTATAAACATCACCCGGACAGAGTGATCGTTGCTACTTTTTTCCTGGCAGTGCTTAACTTGCTTACCATGTTGCCATATACCATTTATGGAAACACGAATACACCGGCTGAAGGTGCTTCTCTGGAGGCGCAGATTACCTGGATGTATACAAGTATTTTCCTGATGATTGTGGGAATGATCGTTTATCAGATTTTGTCTATTCCGCTGGAAATGACATATTATATTCTGGCGGACAGACCGGAACTGAAGGGAACAGATGCTCTGAAAGAAAGTATCGAAATGATGCAGGGAAACTTTGGAAGATATCTGATGCTTAAGATAAGTTTTATTCCGCTGATGTTCCTTTCTGTCTTTACATTTTATATTGCGCTTTTGTGGGTACTGCCTTATATGATCATGACAGAAACCATGTTTTATCGTGATCTGACAGGAGAACTCACTGCACAGAAACAGGAAGAGGAACGTAATGCACAGGAGTTCGTAAATCCGATGTTTGGCGGAACATTTGGAGAAAATCAACGGAATCAGCAGTTCTGGAATGTGACAGGTGATTCATCAGTGGCTTCGGATGAGAACAAAGAAGTGCAGAATAATGCAGCAAGTGAGAATACCCAGGATAGTTTGTATGGTTCTGTGGAAAATAATAGAACGACACAGGATAATCCATATGATTCTTCAGAGAGTAAAGAAGTACAGGACAGCCTGCAGAGTCAGATAACTCCGAAAAAGGAAGAAGATAACGAACCAAAACCATGGGATGAATACTTCAATAGCTTGAAATAAAATCATAATATGAAAGACCTTTAACTGACACAATGTAAAAATGTTGATAAAGGTCTTTTTTTATTTTTATTAATTTGGTTTTACTGAGTTTTCTCATTTATAATGGTGGAAAAAGCTTATACGTAAATGGTATAATAGGAATAATTGCTGGTAGCATAAATATATTTGAGGAAGGTTTTTACAATTATGAACACAAATGAAATCAGTGGAAAGCGTCAGATGGAGTTTCTGGCGGATTTTGATTATATCAGGGAGGCAGGAACTGCAGGAGAGGAAAAAGCAGCAAAGATTATTCAGGAAACATTGAATAGTTTTGGTGTGGAGAATCATCTGGAAGAGTTTGGCTTTGAAACTTTTCAGGTAAAAAAAGCAAAGCTTACGATAACGGAACCATATGTAAAAGAATACACAGTAACCGGATATGGCAGATGTGCCAACACAGCTGAGAATGGACTGGATACATCTTTTCTGTATGTGGAGAATGCGGATGAGATCAGCCTTGCAAATGCCAGAGGAAAAATCGTCATGGTAAATGATCCGGTAAGAAAGGAACTGTACCAGAAGTTGGCGAATGCAGGTGTGGCAGGCTTTATCAGCATTGCCGGTTCTCCGCTGGACGAGGGCGTGGATCTGACACCACGTGCGTACAGCTTACCGAATAATCTGACAGATGAAGAGAAAAAAGCAGCCGGGAAAGAAGCGGCAAATTATGACAATAGAATTCCGGGTGTAAGCATTCATTATAAAGATGCTGTCGAATTAGTGACAAGAGGGGCGGCTAAGGCCTGCCTGTCTGTAGAACAGGAGACAGTGGCACGTACATCCCGAAATGTAGTGGCACGAATCAAAGGAACAGATAAAGCAGAGGAGATCCTGACTCTTACTGCACACTATGATTCCGTACCAGAGGGACCTGGTGCTTACGATAATATGTCCGGTGCCGCGATCATCATGGAACTTTGCAGATATTTCAAAGAGCACAGACCACGCAGAACAATGGAATTCGTATGGTTTGGTGCAGAAGAGAAAGGTCTGCTTGGAAGTCAGAACTATATTAAAGAACATGAAACAGAACTTCCGGCTCATCGTTTCAATATGAATGTAGACCTCGCAGGACAGCTTGTGGGCGGAACGGTTGTCGGAGTGACAGGTGATGCGTCAATCTGCAATATGATCACATATATGGCTCATGAGACAGGAATCGGCATGTCTACAAAGAATCAGATCTGGGGAAGCGATTCTAACACCTTTGCATGGAAAGGTATTCCGGCTATGACATTAAACAGGGATGGATTTGGTATGCATACACGTCATGATACCATTGCACTGCTGTCGGACTGGTCATTGGAGAGAAGCACGATTTTACTGGGATATATCGCGGACAGACTGGGAAACATCGAAATTTTTCCGTTTGAACGGAAAGTGCCGGAGGAGTTTATCAGACAGCTGGATGAATATTTTGGCTAATGTTATTCCGGCAGTATATATCATAGAGGGGAATCAATCCCACACTTGACAAATGAACGCCAGATTGATACCCTATCACAAGAGCGTTTTTTATGCTATAGAAGAAAAACAATGTGGATGCAAGGGTCGATTACACGCATCTGCATTCTGAAAAGCAACAAGAGGAGATAAAAAATTAATGGATATTATTCAGGTAATTACACAGGAATTGAAAGTGGAGAAATGGCAGGTAGAAGCCGCAGTCAAATTAATTGACGAGGGCAACACCATCCCATTTATTTCCCGATACAGAAAAGAAGCAACAGGTTCTCTTAATGATGAGCAGCTTCGTACTCTTTCAGAGAGACTCACTTATTTAAGAAACCTGGAAGATAAGAAGAATCAGGTATTAAAGAGTATTGAAGATCAGGGCAAACTGACAGAAGAACTGAAGAAACAGATCCTGGATGCACAGACACTGGTAGTAGTAGAGGACTTATACAGACCATACCGCCCGAAACGCCGTACACGTGCGACAATCGCAAAGGAAAAAGGTCTGGAGCCATTGGCAGATATTATCCTTCTGCAGATGACAGACAAACCGGTAGAAGAGGAAGCCAAAGCATATGTTTCTGAAGAAAAAGGCGTTAAGAATGTAACTGAGGCATTAAACGGAGCGAAAGATATCATTGCAGAGCGTATTTCTGATGAAGCGGATTATCGTATCTATATCCGTAACCTGACTACAAAGAACGGAAGCATTTCTTCTACAGCAAAGGATGCAGATGCACAGTCAGTATACGAGATGTATTATGAATTCGAAGAGCCAATCAAGAAACTGGCAGGACATCGTATCCTCGCATTAAACCGCGGAGAAAAGGAGAAATTTATCACTGTAAAGGTAAATGCTCCGGAAGAAGATATTCTCCGTTACCTGAACAAGAGAATCATTATAAAAGACAACCTAAATACAACACCAATCCTAAAAACCGTAGTAGAGGATAGCTACAAGCGTCTTATCGGACCTGCAATCGAAAGAGAAATCCGCAGCGACCTCACGGATAAGGCAGAAGACGGTGCAATCCATGTATTTGGTAAGAACCTGGAACAGCTTCTGATGCAGCCTCCAATCGCCGGAAAGGTCGTACTTGGATGGGACCCTGCGTTCCGTACAGGATGTAAGCTGGCTGTTGTAGATGCAACAGGCAAAGTTCTGGACACTACAGTTGTTTATCCGACAGCACCGACAACAGAGAAGAAAATCCGCGCTGCCAAGGATACAGTAGAGGGAATGATCGAGAAATACGGCGTTTCTCTTATTTCAGTAGGAAATGGTACTGCGTGTCGTGAATCTGAGCAGGTAATCGTAGATATGCTCAAAGAAATTCCGGAGAAGAAGGTACAGTACGTGATTACAAATGAAGCAGGCGCATCTGTTTACTCTGCAAGTAAACTTGCTACAGAAGAGTTCCCGAACTTTGATGTAGGACAGAGAAGTGCGGCTTCTATCGCAAGACGTGTGCAGGATCCGCTTGCTGAACTTGTAAAAATCGACCCGAAATCTATCGGTGTAGGTCAGTATCAGCATGATATGAACCAGAAGAAACTGGATGAAGCATTAAGAGGCGTCGTAGAAGACAGCGTAAATAAAGTCGGTGTTGATTTAAACACGGCATCTGCATCTCTGTTAGAGTATATTTCCGGTATAAGCAAAGCAATCGCCAAGAATATCGTAGCTTACAGAGAAGAGAACGGACAGTTTACAGACAGAAAAGAACTTCTCAAAGTTGCAAAATTAGGACCGAAAGCATTTGAACAGTGCGCAGGTTTCATGCGTATTTCCGGTGGAAAGAATCCGCTGGATGCGACAAGTGTACATCCTGAGAGTTATGAAGCAGCAGCGGCACTTCTTAAGAAACTTGGATATAAACCAAATGATGTTGTGGCAGGAAATCTGCTTGGACTTTCCCTGCAGGTAAGAGATTACAAAAAGATGGCAAACGAACTGGGAATCGGTGAGATCACACTTCGCGACATCGTGAAAGAACTGGAAAAACCGGCACGTGACCCGCGTGATGATATGCCAAAGCCGATCCTTCGCTCCGATGTATTGGAGATGAAAGACTTAAAAGAAGGAATGGTTCTCAAAGGAACAGTCCGTAATGTTATTGATTTTGGTGCATTCGTAGATATCGGAGTTCACCAGGATGGTCTGGTACACATTTCTGAGATGACAGAGAGATTTATCAAACATCCTCTCGAAGCAGTAAGTGTAGGAGATATCGTAGATGTACGAGTTATCGGGGTTGATATGAAGAAGAAACGTATCAGCTTATCTATGAAGGGATTAAATAAATAATGTTACTGTTCACTGCATTCTCAGTAACACGCTTCGCGATGCACAGAATTTATGCTATTCGCATAAATTCGCGCCGTATGTCTCGGGTTTTCTGTGACCTTCGCTCACAAAAAACACCTCGCGGGACATTGCCAGTGAATAGTAACTAAATAATACTGAGAAGGTAAAACAGGGATTGTGCACAGCAGATATAAAAAATCTGCTGTGCACAATCCCTGTTTATTCCGTCTCACGATGTGAGGTGAGATGTTCTTCAAGACTGCGGGCAGCGATGCTCTGCGGTCTTTTTACGTTGCGGATCAGACAGATTTTTCGCTCCGGAAGAGGTTCCTCGATAGGAATCTGCACGATTTTGCCCCTCGCGATATGCTCAGCGGCAAGTTCTTCCGGAAAGAATCCGATTCCCAGGTTATGCTGTACCATAGGAAAAATCTGGTCTGTTGTTGCCACTTCCATATCCGGCGAGAAGGGAAGATTATGGCGCATGAAGTACTGCGTATATAATTCCCTTGTACTGGTGCCCGGTGCGATTCCGATCAAAGGGATATCCTGCAAGTCTTGCAGACGGTGGCTCCTGGAGGCAATTTCTGCATATTCCTCTCCACCGATAAGAATCTCCCGGAAAGAACACAGAGGAACTCTCTGGAGAGGCTTCTTCAGCGCAACAGGAGTAGTGACTACTGCGAAGTCTACCAGTCCGTTTTCCAGAGCCTGGACTGCCTGCGGTGTGGAATGATTGGAAATTCTAAGCTTCACATGTGGATAATGATGGTGAAAAACTTCCAGTTCATTCAGCAGAAACAGGCGCAGTGCGATTTCGCTGGCTCCGATATTGACAAGTCCACTCTCCAGCCCTTTGTCCTTGAGAAGTTCATTTTCACCGGATACAAGCTGTTCTATTGCAATAGAAACGTGTTCAAAAAGACGCTCGCCCTCAATTGTCAGCTGTACTCCACGATTAGAACGGATAAAAAGTTTGCATCCCAGGTCGTTCTCAAGGATATTCATACAGCGGGTGATGTTGGGCTGATTATTTCCCATAACGTCGGCTGCTTTGGAAAAGCTCTTGTACTGAGCTACATAATAAAAAATACGATAATAATCAAGAATCATGATACAGTCGGCTCCTTATGCTATATAAAAATAGAATATCTGATATAGAAAAATAACGTTTGTATATCAATGTGTGAATCAGTATAATACGACTGGGTCAAAAAATCAATATAAAAGTCCTGACAATAGATGGAGACCGTTACTGAGAACGGAGTGAACAGTAACCGGAGACCAAAAGGAAAGGGAGATTACCGAATATGACAACAGCGAATAAGACAATTAAGATCAATGACGTGGAGGCAGCAAAGAAACTGGTCAGTGCGGCAGTAAGATGTCCATTTGATATTGATATTGTGTTTAAAGGAAAAATTTTTATTGATGCCAAATCTATTCTCGGAGTATTAAGTCTTGGCGTGGAAGAACCTCTGGAACTTAAATATGATGGCTATGATGAAGATTTTGAATCAGTGATCGCAGGTCTGGCATGTTAAGATTAAAGAAAGGAATTCACAGGTGCAGATGACATCTACAAATCTTCTATATATTTATGTGATTATCATTAATGTAGTCACATTTTTTATCTATGGCTTGGATAAAAGCAAGGCAAAAGCCGGACAGTGGCGCATACCGGAAGCGCAGCTGATATTTCTGGCGGTGATCGGAGGGTCGGTGGGAGCTCTGGCCGGTATGAAGGTATTTCATCATAAAACAAGAAAGCCGAAATTTAAGATAGGAGTTCCGGTAATACTGATTATTCAACTTATTATTTATTTTTTGTTTTCGGGAAATGAGGGGATTATTCTGCGCTTATAGCAATTCTCATAAATAATGCATATTGATTTTAGCTTACCAGAGCGTGAAATCCTGTGTCAGTAAAGCGGATATATTGTCCGCTTTCTTTTTTTCGGATTATGGCATTGCTATAGGCGGATAAAATTGATTGTTACAGAGAATGAGGTATGTTATGCTACTCTTATATAAGAATTGCGGGAGCTGCAAAGCAGTGAAGTAATTCGTAGATATCAAGTCAGGGGAAAGATGTTTTTTAGCCCTGATATCATATGAAAAGCTGCCTGTTAAGTGAAAGAAGGGCAGAAAAATAATACATGACAAAAATATAAGAGAGTAGGTGAAAAATATTGGAACAGGAAATTCAGGAGGCAAAAAATTTATATTACAGCTATAAACAGTATTTTTCAGACTATCTTCCGGCTTTGACGAAACTGGGGCTGAAAGTAGTAATGGCATTGCTGGTATTTGTGGGCGGGCGCAAAGTGATCCAGTGGTTTGTTTCTTTCATAAAGAAGTCCATGGAGCGGGCGTCTGTAGACAAAGGTGTGATCCAGTTTACAGGGTCGCTGCTGAGAATTGTACTTTACATTTTGCTGGTATTTAGCATTGCCACCCATTTTGGTGTAAAGGAATCCTCTATTGCGGCACTGCTTGGTACTGCAGGCGTAACGGTAGGTCTTGCATTGCAGGGCGGTCTTGCAAATATCGCAGGCGGGATCATGCTTCTGATCTTCAGACCATTTCAGGTTGGGGATTATATCATTATCGCACAGCAGAATGGGTGCGAAGGAACTGTATACAAAATAGAAATCTGTTATACAACTCTGATTTCCATAGATAACAAAAACATTGTAATCCCAAATGGAACGCTGTCCGGCAGCATTATTACAAACGTAACTGCCAGAGATCTTCGTAAGCTGGAGATCAAAGTAGGAATTTCTTATGATTCAGACATTAAGAAAGCAAAAGCAATCCTGGAAGAAATCCTTCATAATGATGAAGATACGAAAGACGACCAGGGAATGGTGGTGTTTGTAGATGAGCTTGGAGAGAGCGCAGTGGTCATGGGCCTGCGTGTGTGGGTGGCTACGGAGAAATACTGGCCTGCCAGGTGGCGGCTTAATGAACTGATCAAAGAAGCGTTTGATGCAAACGGAATTGAAATCCCGTACAATCAGCTGCAGGTTCATGTGAAGAAACAGATCTGATAACAACATAAGTCCTCTGAACCAACTATAAGGTTTAGAGGACTTATTGTTTGTACAGATTATAGCCAAATAATACCAAACAAGAATAAATAATCCTTAATTCATAGTGATTTATACCAATTTCATTGTCAGATATTGGTATAATACCACCAAAATAATATAAAATACGACAAAATAATTGACAATACGACAACGAATTGCTATACTGGAGTCAAGTTAAACAACAAAGTGTTTTTATGAAGATGCAAAGGCGCATGTAAATAAATGGATTGCTGCACGATTTTTATACATTGCAAAGACGCAAAAATATAAAAACACTTTTTTTGTACCCAAAATTAACTTCGTGATTGTAACTAAGTAACAATGTACAGAAAGAAAAGGAGAGAAAACTATGAAAATGTACAAAAAAGTTATGGCAGCAGCTCTTGCAGGAGTAATGACAGTTTCCATGTCCGCTACAGCATTTGCAGCAGATGATGACGGCTATATTCTCAAAGCCACAAATGAAGATTCCAAATCATCCGACAATGATCTGGTGATCGCAATCGAAGGAAGCGTAAGCTCCATGGACCCGGCAAACATTCCGGATACAAACGCAATCTCTGCTACACGTGGTGTATACGAGACACTGGTTTCTTTTGATGAGAACCAGGAATTAACAGGCAAACTTGCTGAATCATGGGAAGTTTCCGATGACTCTCTTACTTATACTTTCAAACTTCGTCAAGGTGTTAAATTCCAGGACGGAACAGACTTCAATGCAGCAGCAGTTAAAGCAAACTATGATCGTGTAGTTAACAAAGACAACAACCTTCGTCAGAGAAGAACATTTATCGTAACTAACGAAGACGGATCTGAAACACCTCGTGTAGACAGCATTGAAACACCGGATGATTACACACTGGTTATCAAACTGACACAGGCATGGGCACCATTTATCAACCGTCTGACACAGTTCTGTATCATCAGTCCTGCAGCTCTTGAAGAGTATGGCAATGATATTATGAATCATCCATGCGGAACCGGTCCATATGTATGTACAGAATGGGAAGAGGGAGACCACACAAGCTTTAAGCGCAATGATGATTACTGGGGAGACAAACCGGGCGTTGACACTGTAACAATCAAAGAGGTTCCGGAAGCAGGTGCACGTACAGCTATGCTTCAGACAGGTGAAGCAGATTTCATCTATCCTACACCGTCTGACCAGATTGAAGCAATCAAAGGAACAGACGATGTAAACATCCTTACAACAGACTCCAACATCATGAGATATGTAACTCTGAACATGGATCTGGAACAGCTTTCTGATGTAAAAGTACGTCAGGCTATGAACTATGCGATCGACAAAGATGCATACATCCAGTTAATGTATTCCGGATACGGAAAACCGGCTACATCTGTAGTTCCATCTATCATCGGCGGATATGAAGAGCAGGAAGCTTACACATATGATGTAGACAAAGCAAAAGAACTTATGAAAGAAGCCGGATACGAAGACGGATTCAAACTTACTCTGTGGGGTGATAACACAACACAGGAAATCAAAGGTATGACATTTATTTCCCAGCAGCTTGCTCAGATCGGTATCGAAGTTGACGTTCAGCCAATGGAGCCTGCAACTGTAAGTGACAAGATTTATGTTGACAAAGAAGATGCCGAGATCAATATGTGGTATGTAAACTGGTCTGCATCTGACTTCACAATGGATGGTTCTTTACGTTCCCTGCTTTACAGCACAATGTGCCCTCCTACAAGTGCAAATACAGCATACTTCAACGATGCTGATTTTGATAAAGATATGGACGAAGGTCTTGCAACAGCTAACGAAGAAGAGCAGGCTAAATACTACGGCGATGCTCAGAAGATCGCATGGGAAGCATGCCCATGGTTATTTCTTGGCAATGACCAGATCATCTATTCTACAAAATCTTATCTGTCTGGCGTATATGTATCTCCGGATGGAGCATTTAACTTCGCAAATGCAACTTTAGCACAGTAGTAATTTGTTTGAGAACAGGCTGCGAAGAACATAAATCTGGCTGCCTGATCTGAAATTGCAGCAATTCCATAAAAATACTGCCGATACAGCAGTGTGAATACAGGACAAAGATGTTCAAACCGGAGAACTGCCATAAGATTCACTATGGCAGTTCTCCGACTATAAAGCATCAAATATAAACAACAGGTAAGAAAATGATAAGGAGGAAAAATATGGGACGTTATTTAGGTAAACGTTTGATAAGCACGATCCCGCTGCTTCTGGTTATCTCATTCGTAGTATTTATGTTTATCCATATGATTCCCGGTGATCCGGCAAGACTGGTAGCCGGTCAGGATGCAACAAAGGAAGATGTGGCAGTTGTACGTGAACAGCTGGGACTGGATGAGCCACTACTTGTACAGTATGGCAAATATATGAAAGGTCTTTTTACAGGAGATCTGGGAAGCTCTATCAAAAACGGTAAAACCGTAGCAGAGACAATCGCACCAAGACTGAAACCAACTATCATGCTGACATTCTCATCCATGATATGGGCTGCGATCATCGGTATTGCAATCGGTATCATCGCTGCCGTATTTCATGGCAGAATTCTTGATTATGTAGGTATGATCATAGCAATCGCAGGTATATCTGTTCCAAGTTTCTGGTTAGGTCTGGAATTAATCCAGCTTTTCTCAGTAAGCCTGGGATGGCTTCCAACCAGTGGACTGGAAACCTGGAAGAGCTATATTCTTCCATCACTTACAATGGGAGCAGGAATCATGGCCGTACTTGCCAGATTTTCCAGATCTTCCATGCTTGAGACCATGCGTGAGGACTATGTGCGTACCGCACGTGCCAAAGGTCTTTCTGAATCACTGGTTGTTATGCGCCATGCATTTAAGAACTCTCTGATCGAGATCGTAACAGTAGCCGGACTTCAGATTGGTGGTCTCCTTTCCGGATCTGTTATGGCAGAGACGGTATTCTCCATCCCCGGGCTTGGACGTCTTCTGGTAGACTCCATCCAGATGAGAGATTACAAAGTTGTTCAGGCATTACTTCTGTTCTTTGCTACAGAATATATCCTGATCAACCTGATCGTAGATGTTCTTTATGGCGTGATTAACCCAAGAGTACGTTATGAGTAGAGGAGGAGAGAAGATGGCAGATAAGAACACAACATCAAATATTAACCTTGCTGCTGCCGAAGAACTCCCTAAGGCACAGAGCAAGTTCAAAGAATTTGTCAAGAAATTCATGAAGAGAAAAACAGCAGTGATTTCTCTGGCATTTATAGTTTTTATTATCTTAATGGCAATCATCGGACCGTATGTAGTTCCGTATGATCCGCAGGCACCGGATTACACAGCTATGATGCAGGGGCCAAGCGCAGCCCACATCTGGGGAACCAATGAATACGGACAGGATGTTTTCTCCCGTCTGATGGTTGGTACCAGACTTTCTCTTACATGCGCGCTGACAGCGACGATCATTGGTACGGCTATCGGTGTTGTTCTTGGACTGATCGCAGGTTTCTACGGCGGAATTATCGATTCCCTGATTATGAGATGCTGTGATGTACTTTTCGCTTTCCCTGATATCCTGCTGGCTATCGCAGTTGTTGCCATCATCGGACAGGGTATGGTAAACGTTATGATCGCAGTTGCGGTATTTACAGTGCCGTCCTTCGCACGAATCATACGAAGCGCGACGATTTCCGTAAAGCAGGCTCCTTATGTAGAGGTTGCCCGTTCCCTGGGATGTTCAAACACAAGAATCCTGTTTGTACATATTTTCCCTGGTACGATCCAGTCTATGATCGTTAACTTTACCATGCGTGTAGGTACTGCAATCCTTGCTGCATCATCCTTAAGCTTCCTGGGATTCGGTGCAAACGTTACAGAGCCTGACTGGGGTTCCATGCTTTCCACAGGACGTAACTATCTGAATACAGCTCCTCACATGGTACTGTTCCCTGGTATTCTGATCTTCCTTACAGTTCTGGCATTCAACCTGCTGGGCGACGGTCTCAGAGATACCCTGGATCCAAAGATGAACTAGGAGGAAGAAACCATGGCAGAAAAATTATTAGAAGTAAAGAATCTCCGTACGGAGTTTAAAAGAGATAAAACATGGGTGACAGCAGTTAATAATGTAAGTTTCTCCATTCAGCCGGGTGAGATTCTTGGTCTGGTAGGAGAGTCCGGATGCGGTAAATCCGTAACTTCCCTTTCCATTATGAAACTTCTGGCACGTAACAGTAAGATTTCCAACGGTGAGATCCTGCTTAATGGCAAGGATCTTCTCAAAGAAGATAAAAAAGGCATGAGAAAGATCAGAGGACGTGAAGTTGCCATGATCTTTCAGGAGCCGATGAACTCTCTGAACCCATGTATGAGAATTGAGAAACAGCTGACAGAAGCAATCCTGCTCCATAACAATTTCTCAAAAGAAGAAGCGCACAACAGAGCATTCGAAGTACTGAAATCAGTAGGTATCCCTGAACCGGATATGACATTAAAGAGTTATCCGCACCAGCTTTCAGGCGGTATGTGCCAGCGTGTTATGATCGCTATGGCAATGTCCTGTGAGCCGGAGCTTCTCATCGCGGACGAGCCGACGACAGCTCTTGACGTTACCATTCAGGCACAGATTCTGGAGCTGATGGAGGACATCAGGGCAAAGAAGAATACAGGCATTCTGATGATCACACATGACCTTGGTGTTGTCGCTGAAATGTGTTCCAGAGTTGTTGTTATGTATGCCGGCCGAATCGTAGAAGAAGCGCCTGTGCAGGAACTTTTTGCAGATCCGAAACATCCATATACACAGGGGCTGATCGGTTCTGTACCGAAACTTGGAAGCGGTGTGGAATCTCTTCCGTCCATTCCGGGAAGCGTACCGGATCTGTCTGTAATGCCGAAAGGATGTAAGTTTGCACCGAGATGTAAATATGCAATGGATATCTGTCATCAGCAGGAACCGGAGCTTGCAGATATCAACGAAGCAGGTACCAGAAAATGCAGATGTCATCTGCTCAACAAAACCGGAAAGGAGGCGTAACCTGTGAGCGAGCCGTTATTATCAGTAAAGAATATGAAGAAAACATTCCAGGCAAACGGAGGAATGTTCAGCAAGAAGAAATTTGTTCATGCGGTAAATGACGTATCTTTTGATATTTATCCAGGCGAGACTTTTTCGCTGGTAGGCGAGTCCGGCTGTGGTAAATCCACGACAGGTAAACTGATCGATCATCTGATCACACCTGACTCCGGCGAAATCTGGTTTGAGGGAAAAGAAATCTCCAAACTTTCAGAGAAAGAAATGCGCCCGTTACGTTCAGATATCCAGATGGTTTTCCAGGATCCGTATGGTTCCCTGAATCCGAGAATGAAAGTTCAGGATCTTATCGGTGAGCCACTTCTGATTCACACAAATATGAGTGCAGGAGAGCGCCTTAAGAAAGTACATGAACTTCTCGGCACTGTAGGATTAAGCCCGTCTCATGGAGAGCGTTACCCGCATGAATTCTCCGGTGGTCAGCGTCAGCGTATCGGAATTGCCAGAGCACTGACTGTACAGCCAAAGCTTATCATCGCAGATGAGCCGGTATCTGCCCTTGATGTTTCTATCCAGGCGCAGGTATTAAATCTTCTGCAGCAGTTACAGAAAGACTTTAATCTTACCTATCTGTTCATTTCCCATGACCTGAGTGTCGTTGAGATGATTTCAGACAGAATCGGTGTTATGTATCTGGGTACGATCGTAGAGACAGCTCCGAAGAAAGAACTGTATGCAAACCCGAGACATCCATATACAAGAGCACTTCTTTCCGCAGTTCCGATCCCGGATCCGGAAGTGAAGAAAGAGCGTATTACCTTAAAAGGTGATCTTCCAAGTCCGAGTAATCCGCCAAGTGGATGCCTGTTCCATACACGCTGCCCACATTGTACAGAAAAATGTAAGACACAGGTGCCGACACCTGTTGAAATTGCACCGGGTCATATTGTAAAATGTCATTATCCGGAACTTACAGAATAGGAATTCCGAAATAACAATATTACACCTGAAGATGAACAGTGAAGAAAACAGGATTCACTGAGAGATACAGGTCATCATGAATGGATGAGGAAAGAGGGGCTATGTTTACTGAGGAAAGACAAAGCGCAATAGAGAAATGTCTTCGTGAAAACGGAAAAGTCAAGGTTAAGGAATTGAGTGAAATGTTTCAGGTCACAGAAGACTGTATCCGAAAAGATCTTAAGATTCTTGAAAACGCCGGTAAGTTAAAGAGAACCTACGGCGGCGCAATCCTTTCACAGGATTATCCGCTGAAAAGAGACGTAGTAGACAGACGCCAGTTTAACCTTGACAAAAAGAGAACAATTGCAGCCAAAGCATTTAAACTGATTAAGAATAACGAAACGATTTTCCTTGATATTTCTACCACAAATATCGAGCTGGCAAAGCTTCTTGCCACGTCAAATATGCGTGTGGTAGTGGTGAGCAATATGATAGATATCCTGCAGATCCTTGCCACAAATCCGTCCATTACTGCAATCGGTACAGGGGGAACAATGTATCAGACAGTAAACGGATTTATGGGAGCTGCAACGATAGAAGTGATCAAACAATATAGCTTTGACCGTGCATTTATAGGAAGCTGCGGTGTGGATATGACTGATTGTGCAATTACTACATTGGGGGTAGAGGACGGATTGACAAAGAAAGCAGCCGTGCACAGCAGCAGACATAAATATGTTGTTATGGAAAGGGATAAATTCTATTTCAATGATTCCTATAAATATGCATACTTCGATGATATCAGCGGAATTGTTACGGATGAATTTCCAGATGATACGATCGT
Organism: Blautia sp. HCP3S3_B11; assembly: GCF_052064435.1. Classification (NCBI taxonomy): domain Bacteria; kingdom Bacillati; phylum Bacillota; class Clostridia; order Lachnospirales; family Lachnospiraceae; genus Blautia; species Blautia sp. HCP3S3_B11. Next base: position 35,948 of record NZ_JBQHVP010000003.1, on the reverse strand, counting down.
GAGTACACTGGAGAGAGCAGGGGTGAAATTGTTCTGATACAGGTAAGTCTTCGGGGGACTTATCTGATCTGGGTAAATCAGTCAGCAGAAAGGATGATCTGTCTGGCTTAGATGAAAAAAGATGGAGGCAAGTACGTGAAAGAATATATTTTGGAAGCCTGTGTAGATTCTGTAGAATCTGCTGTGGCAGCGGTTGAGGGAGGCGCAGACAGGCTGGAACTCTGCGGCAACCTGATCATCGGCGGAACCACTCCGGGACCGTGGCTTTTTGATGAGATAAGAAAGCGTTCGGATATCAGAATTCATGCCCTGATCCGTCCGCGTTTTGGAGATTTCTGCTACACAGATGCAGAATTTTCCATGATAAAGCATGCAGTAGAAGATTTCAGAAAAATGGGTGCCGAAGGTGTTGTATTTGGAGTGCTGAAACCGGATGGCACATTAAACATGGAACAGATGAAAGAACTGATGGAGGCGGCAGGGGATATGTCGGTGACCCTTCACAGAGCTTTTGATGTATGCGTGGATCCAATAGAAACAATGGAACAGGCAATCTCACTGGGAATCAATACGATCCTTACTTCAGGACAGCGCAATGTATGTCTGCAGGGGGCAGATCTGCTGAAGGAACTGGTAGAGAAGAGTCAGGAACGTATCACGATTCAGGCAGGAAGCGGCGTTGGAGCAGAAGTGATCCGCCAGCTCTATCCGCTTACAGGAGTCAGGGCTTATCATATGACAGGAAAGAGAGTCATTGACAGTGAGATGCAGTTTCGCAAGGACGGAGTCAATATGGGACTTCCGATGCTGAGTGAATATGAGATATGGCGTACGGATGTAGATAATATCCGTGCCGCAAAGAAAGTTCTGGAGGAATTATAATGGCAGAACCGAGAGTTTTTTTAAAAGAGAACAGGGGCCGAATTGAAGAGAACTACCTGGAGCAGGCAAAGAACCTGCCCCGGGTTTTTGCGCCTGTAGACGAGAAATTACAGAAATGTACAGAGGAAGTGGCGCTTGCATGTAAATATTTATATGCGTTTATGCCGTACAGTGATATTGGCAATTATCCATTTGAAGTATTTCTGGACTATGCAGAGAATGGTGTAAAGCTCTGGAAAGAGAATCCACAGGTTGCAGATCTTCCGGAAGAAATCTTCCTGAATTATGTGCTGTTTCACAGAGTAAATGAGGAAGAGATCGCACAGTGCAGAACTTATTTCCGCACAGAGATCGGAAGCAGAATACAGGGAATGAACTTCAGAGAAGCAGCGCTGGAAGTGAATTACTGGTGTGCCGAAGAAGCTACTTATCATTGTACAGATGACCGTACTTTATCTGCGATTTCTGTATACCGCAGAGGAAATGGCAGATGTGGTGAAGAGTCCGTATTCACTGTAAATGCACTGCGAAGTGTAGGCGTACCTGCCCGCCAGGTATATGCGCCGAAGTGGTCTCACTGCGATGACAATCACGCCTGGGTAGAGATCTGGTGTGACGGCAAATGGTATTTCCTCGGAGCCTGTGAGCCTGAAGAAATCCTGAATAAAGGATGGTTTACAAACGCTTCTTCCAGAGCAATGATGATTCATTCACGTGTGTTTGACACCAAGATACCGGAAGGCGAGGTGATCGGCACAGATGGTATGGTGACCATGCTGAATGAATTGAAGAGGTATGCAGTAACCAAAGAAATTACAGTAACAGTAAAGGATGCGCAGGGGTTACCCACAGAGGGAGCTGAGGTTTCCTTTGAGGTGCTGAACTATTCAGAGTATGCACCAATCGCAGAGAAGAAAACAGACAGTAAGGGAACCGCCAGACTGACAACAGGACTTGGGAGTCTGCGTATTTCCGCAAGAATGTGTTCTGACGGCGAGTGGTTCTATGCGGAAACAGTTATGAACACTGAGAAAGAAGATAACTGTGAACTTTGTCTGGTATCGCAGGATAAAAGAAATGACGGCGAATCAGAAAAGTGGACAGCAGCAGATATATTTGCTCCTCATGATGCACCTGTAAACACAGACATGCCGACTTTAGAACAGAAGGCGAAGGGAAATAAGCGTCTGGCAGCAGCCAATGCACACAGAGAGCAAAAAGTAAGAAACTGGTCAAATCCGGAATGTGAACGTTTCCTGGAAAAAAAGGTAAACAGGATAGAAGAAGCCATTGCTGTCTCATACAGAGAAGATCTCCTGAGGGTTCTCACAGAGAAAGACAGAACTGACTGTATCAGTGACGTTCTGGAGGAACACCTGGAGCTGGCAATCCCATATCATGGTATGATGAAAAAGGATACCTTTGTATCTTATGTGTTAAATCCAAGAGTAGATGATGAAGTTCTTCAGAAATACAGAAGAGAGATTAAGAAGCATTTTTCCAGAGCTGAGAAACAGGAGCTGAGAGATGATCCTTCCAGAATCTGGAATCTGATCGAGAAGGCAATTGTTTCCAGACCGGAGAAAGAGCGTTCCAGTGTGATCACAACACCGGCAGGATGCATAAGGACCTGTACAGGAAGCTTCCTGTCAAAGAAAATCCTGTTTGTTGCAATAGCGAGAACCCTTGGAGTAGCGGCAAGACTGAATCCACATGATCGTTCTATGGAATATATGGAAAACGGAAGATTCGTTCCTGTGCTTGCAAGAACAGAGAAGAACTGTACTCTGATCCTGAAAGCAGGAGAGACTGTACAGTGGAAATATTTCCAGAACTGGAGTATTGCAAAACTGGAGAATGGAAGATATACATCACTGAAACTGGGAGCAGAGAATTTCGAAGATCAGATCCTGAATCTGCCGTTGGAATCCGGAAACTACAGGATTCTTACTTCAAACAGACTTCCAAATGGAAATATGTTTGCAAATGAATATCATTTTGAAATTCAGCCCGGAGAGACAAAGGAGATCGAGCTGGTACTCAGGGAAGCAGATCTGGAGGATATGCTGGAGAATATCTCCATGCCGGAATTTATGCTGAAAACTGAGGATGGTACAGAGGTGAAAGCATCTGACCTTACAGCAGACGGAAAACATATCCTGATGTTTCTGGAAGAAGAAAAAGAGCCTACTGAGCATATCTTAAATGAAATGATGGAGCAGGAAGAGGCTTTCGCAGGATATGCAGAGCAGATTATTTTTGTAGTGAGAAGCAAAGAAGCACTGGAGACACCGACACTGTCCAAAGCACTTGCAAAGTTAAAAAATATTCAGATTTATTATGATGATTTCTCAGAGATTATCAATACTCTGGGAAGGCGTATGTACGTAGATCCGGACAAACTTCCGCTGATTATTGTGACGAATGGAACCCTGAATGGGATTTATGCGACCAGCGGTTACAATGTAGGAACCGGGGATATGCTGTTGAGATTAATGTAAATAAATACAGGAGATAAGAAATCATGTATCAGTTTAACAGAAAAGAATATGAAGAACGTATGAAATGGTATCAGGATGCCCGTTTCGGAATGTTTATCCACTGGGGCTTATATTCTATTCCTGCAAGAGGAGAATGGGTACGCAGTACAGAGGAGATGCCTGAGGAAGAATACCTTCCGTTTATGAAAGAATTTGATGCCAGAGACTATAACCCGAAACAGTGGGCAAAAGAGGCAAAGGCAGCAGGTATGAAATATGTGGTTCTGACTGCGAAACACCATGATGGTTTCTGTTTATTTGACAGTAAATACACAGATTATAAAGTTACCAATACACCTGCAGGAAGAGATCTGATCAAAGAATATGTGGAAGCCCTTCGCGAAGAAGGTCTGAAAGTCGGTCTGTATTTCACCTTACTTGACTGGCATCATCCGGACTATCCTCATTACGGAGACCGCATCCATCCTATGAGAAACCATCCGGAATGCAGTAATGAAAACAGAGATTTTTCTCGTTATATAGAGTATATGTACAATCAGGTGGAAGAGGTCTGCACAAATTATGGAAAAATCGATATTATGTGGTTTGACTTTTCATATGATGATATGCGGGGCGAGAAATGGGGAGCAACAAGACTGATAGATATGGTCCGCAGATTACAGCCGGGAATCATCATTGATAACCGTCTGGAAGTCAGCGGTGAGGGAAGAGGTTCTCTGTATGACTGCAATCCGACACCATATCATGGCGATTTCGTAAGCCCGGAACAGATCATTCCGCCGGAAGGAATCTGCGACAAAGAAGGGAATCCGATGGTATGGGAAGCATGCTTCACCATGAACAATAACTGGGGCTACTGTGCAAATGACCACTATTACAAACCTGCTTCCATGCTGATCAAGAAGCTGGTAGAGTGCGTTTCCAAAGGTGGAAATATGATTTTGAACGTAGGACCTGATGCGAAAGGTAAATTCCCGAAAGAGTCCTCTGCGATTCTGGCGGAAATCGGACGCTGGATGGATAAGAACCATGACAGTATCTATGGATGCGCTCCGGCAGCAGATATCCCGAAACCGGATTACGGACGTATCACCAGAAATGGAAACAAGTATTATGTCCATATTTATGAGAATACATTAGGACCACTGCCGCTGATCGGCTTTGACAAGAATAAGATTGTGAAAGTACGTGCCCTGGATGACGGACATGAAGTGCCGATTTCTACTTTATGGGTGCACAGCGATTATCCGGATATCGCATTTGTTGACCTCGGTCCGGATCCTGTACTGCCGGATCCTGTAGACTATGTGCTGGAAGTGGAGATGGCTGAATAAAGATATAGAATACAAAAAAGCTGCCGGATGGCAGCTTTTTTTACGTTCCTTAACCGAACTGAGGCACAGGTGTCCGTCTGACTTAACAACGGTTTCTCTTGTTTACGAAATAATTCAGAATCCCGCCGCCTATGATAATAACAAGGGCAACAGCAACAACACGTTTCGCTGCTTCCTGCGGCATCTGGCTTTTGGAACCGATGGAATCGGAATAAAAAGTCAGGGTATAATTGATCTCATGAGGGGTGCCCATGGCAGTAGTGTCTGCGATTACCGGCATGCTCTCATCCATAATGGTAACCGGAATCAGGAATTCAGAATTCGTTCCTTCCTCATTGACAGGGAGATATTTTTCACCGTCAACGATCATGTAATCATAATTAGAACTGCTCCACTGGATATCGGCAGTTACTTCGCCGTTTTTTACGGTGATCAAAGTCGGTGAAGTGACACTGGCTTTGCCGCTCCCGCCCTCCAGCTCTACCTGGATGGAATACTCCCCATCTTCTTTATCAAGAGTGAAAGCCTGTGCAGCAGGAACAGAAGTCCATACTGACAGACAGCAGATCAAAGCTGCCAGAACTGCAAAAATCTTTCTCATATTTCTTTCCTCACTTAAATTCGATAATTTTCATCATCCCACAATTGAAATTAATTGTCAATACTTCGTTGAAAAAGTTATCCTGTTTTAGTATAATGAAAAGTACTGTTCACACGCAACATTATTGAGAACGTAGTGAACAGTGAGCACAATAAATGAATATCTGTGAATTGCTTTGCTGCGAAGCAGATCATGCAATTCTGATATCATAAAAATGTATATGGAAATCACAGGAGGATATGGTAATGAGAGGAATTTTATACGGAGTAGGAGTTGGCCCCGGAGATCCGGAACTTATGACATTAAAGGCAGTGCGTCTGATCAAAGAGAATGATATTATTGCGGTACCGGGCGCAGAGGTGCGTGAAACAGTTGCATATAAGATCGCAGTACAGGCAGTACCGGAACTGGCCAAGAAGGAACTTCTGCCAATCTATATGCCAATGACACATGATAAGGCAGAACTGGAACTGAACCATGAAAAAGGTGCCAAGGCACTGGAAGCGGCACTTGATACAGGTAAGAATGTAGTATTTCTGACACTTGGAGATCCGACTATCTATTCAACATTTTCATATGTACAGAAGAGAGTAGAAGCGGATGGATATGAGACAAGACTGGTAAGTGGCATCACTTCCTTCTGCGCAACAGCAGCACGCCTGAATATCCCGCTTACAGAGTGGAATCAGCCCCTTCATGTACAGCCTGCAGTTCACCGTCTTGACAGTGAACTGGATCAGCCGGGAACCTATGTGCTTATGAAATCCGGAAGAAAGATGAATCAGGTGAAGGAAATCCTTGAAAGAAGCGGCCGCGAAGTCCGTATGGTAGAGAATTGTGGTATGCCGGATGAACATATCTATAACAGCGTAGAGGAAATTCCGGATGATGCAGGATATTATTCCCTGATCATTGCCAAAGAGAAAGCCGAAGAGAAATGATAGAGACAAAAGATCTGACGAAAACCTTTGACAATTTTACAGCATTGGATTCCCTGAACCTGAAAATTGAAAAAGGTGAGTTTTTTGGTCTTCTCGGACCAAACGGAGCAGGCAAGACAACGACCATCAGTCTGCTCTCAACCCTTCTTCTTCCGACAAAGGGAGAAATCCTCATAGACGGTCAGCAGCTTACAAGACAACGTCCTGATCTGAAAAGAAAGATCAGTGTGATTACTCAGGAATATTCCATGCGTCAGGATATGAATATGGATGAGATCATGGAATATCAGGGCCGCCTCTATTTTATGCCCAGAAAGCAGATAAAAGAAAGGACAGAGGAACTTCTGGAGTTCTGTGACCTGCTGAAATTCCGCAAGCGTACAGTACGTAAGCTTTCAGGTGGAATGAAGCGTAAGCTGATGGTCTGTCGGGCACTCCTGACAGATCCGGAGATCCTGCTTCTGGATGAACCCACAGCAGGAATGGATGCTCTTTCCAGGAGACAGATGTGGAATCTTCTGCGTAAGCTTAATGAGAAAAACCTGACGATCCTGCTGACTACTCATTATATGGAAGAAGCACAGAGTCTCTGCAATCGTGTGGCACTGATGGATCATGGAAAGCTGGAGGAGGTAAGTACTCCGTCAGCACTGATCGAGAGTCTTGGTGCTTATGCGGTGGACGAGATGACAGCAGATGGAACACAGAATCACTATTTCCATACACGACAGGAAGCAATCCGGTATCTGGAACAGCTTACAGGACAGGCGTCTCTTCGCGAGACGACACTGGAAGACGTCTTTGTAGAAAGAGCCGGGAAGCATTTGATTTCAAAATAGCAGTTATTAACCGAATCAGGGAAGTCCCCTGCGGAGGTTGAGAAAAAAGTTAGAATAATCTGGAGAAAAATGTATGGGAATTATAACAATATTATGGGAGAAGTGGGTAGAATTCCGCCGGGATTTCTATAAGATCACACTGGCGGCAATGATCGCACCGCTAATGTATCTGATCGTATTTGGAATGGGAATCCAGACCACTTCTCATGGACAGCCATACCTGAACTTTCTGATTCCGGGTGTGGTATCACTGACAACTATGAACGGAAGCTTCAATGCCATTGCGCAGAACCTGAATGTACAGAGACTGTATGAGAAGGCCTTTGATCAGGTGATGATCTCCCCCACACCGTTATGGCAGTTTATCGCCGGGCAGATCATCGGGGGAAGCCTGCGCGGTCTGTATGCAGGAGGAATTATACTGCTTCTTACAGCACCTATTGAGACGGGACTGATCTTCAACGGATGGTCTTTTCTGGTGATGTTCCTAAACGGAGCAGTATTTTCAGCCATCGGTGTGGTGGTATCCTTTCTGGCAAAAAACCACGCAGACGTGCCGAGGTTTTCCAATTATATCATTATGCCTATGGCATATTTGTGTAACACCTTTTTCTCAACAGAGAAACTTCCGGGATTTGTAGGCAAGTTTGTATCAGCCTTGCCATTATCCCAGACCAGCCATCTGATGAGAAGCATTTCATCAGGTGAGGCGGTGAATTACACCGGTATTGGGATTCTGCTTCTTTATCTGCTGGTGTTTACTGTAGCTGCATCATGGTTTATTTATAAGAAGAAAAACCTGTAATAAGAAGAAAAATCTGTAACTGACTGACAAGGAGGAGCTTGTGCTCCTCCTTGATCTGGTTATGCATTATATATCAATGTGAATCTTTGTAAAGAGAAAAAGGGGAATCATATACTGACAGTGTACGAAAACGTTGCTATTCACTCTGTTCTCAGTAATCCTTTTACCGGTGAATAGCAATAAAATGGTATATTCCATTTATTGACTTTTATCCTTTGAATGATATACTTGAATTATGCATAACCGAGCAGCTGTTTTTGACATCTGTCCGGTTAAATTTTCACACAGCCATAATAACAGAAGAAAGGGCATACATTATATGAGTAAGCCAAAGATATTAATCGTTGATGATTCACAATTAAACAGAGAAATCCTTGCCTGTATGCTGGAAGATAACTATGATATCTGTGAAGCTGAAAATGGAAAGCAGGCAGTTGAAATCCTTGAAAGATGCCATAAGGATTTTAAGCTGGTGCTCCTTGACCTGATCATGCCGGTAATGGATGGTTATCAGGTACTTGCTGTTATGAAGGAAAAGCAATGGCTGGATATGCTGCCTGTTATCTGTATTTCATCAGAGACTTCCGGAGATAGCATCCGTCGGGTTTATGGGCTGGGAGCAAGTGATTACTTCACACGTCCCTTTGATGCAATGACGGTCTTTCATCGTGTTGAGAGTACGATTGCGCTGCATGATAAGATGACGGGAGACCTGCAGGATGCGATGAAAATGTTATCATCTATTTTTCACCGGATACTCAAGATTAATCTCTCGACAGATACTTATACAGTTATAAGAGGAAAAGACAGTACTGTTTCCATGCTTCCAAGTCTTTCTGAAAGCCTTAAAATGATGGCTGATTATAAGTATATTTATGAAGAGGATCAGGAAGAATATTTGAAATTCTGCAGTATAGATAATCTGAGAAGAGAACTTGCGAAAGGCAGAGAACGCATTTACCTGAACTACAGAACTCTGATAAAACAGGAGTACCGCTGGGTATGTATGGAAGTCATCAGAAGTGCAGAATATAAACCGGATGACCAGATTGCCATGATGTATATCCGGGATATCAATGATGAATATCTGAAACAGCTGGATAAGATCATACGTCATGCAAAAGATGCGTTTGCCTCAGTTACAGTAAATATTTCGGATGGAAGCTGTATTATGGCAAACAGCAGGATTGCTTCACTGGAGCTGAAAGATGTAAATGAACCACTGGATTCTTATATTGAGCGGATCAGTCAGTCTATTCCGCAGAGAGAAGTGAGAACTCAGTACAGAAAGGTATTTTGTGTAGATAATCTGAGGGAGTGTCTGACACAGGGAAAAGATATGATCCAATGGGAATGTCCTGTGTATGCCGCAAAAGGAATCAGTCTGAGGATGATCAGAACCACAGTTGAGATGGTCCGGAACGTTTCTTATGACAGGCTGGAAGCACTGATCTATTTTTCTGATATTACAGAGAACTATTTTTCAGAGCAGATTCCGCATATGCTGTACAGAAATAATTTTGACAGAATAGAGATTATTGACGGGCAGAGAGACTGTGTGAGACTGGATCATCCGGGTATCTGTGCCATGGAGATGGTTCTGGCAGAAGAGATCAGTTATTCCGGTTATGTTACTGAAGTTATGAAGAAATTTGTTCCGGATGATGAGAAATCCGTATATGAAAAATGTGTGCGTCTTGATACCATTCGGAAAGAACTGCAGGAGAAAGATAGATATTCTTTCTCTGTTCATCAGTTTAATAAAAAAGGGGAGAAATGTTTAAAGAACTATACATTTTTTTACCTCAATAAATTTTTTGACATTATTGTAGCTACAGTTGAGGATATTACGGAGAAATTTGAACAGGATATTCTGACGGGCGGATATAACAGACAGGGTTTTATCCGTCATGTGGAACGGATCCTGAAAGAAAGTGAAGACAGAACCGGATATGCGGTTGTATTTTTCGATATTAAGAATTTCAAGGCAGTCAATGAGCTTTTTGGAACAGAAATCGGAGATATGATGCTGCGCAAAGTGTACGAAGATGTCCGGAAATCAGAGCTGAAGCCTCTGGTATCGGCACGTGAGGACGCAGATCATTTTATCTGTCTGGTAGAACGTAAGAATCTCGATCTGGATATGCTTACCGGAATGTGTCAGAAGAAACTTACCCGGGGAGGAAAAACACTTCATTTGTCTGTCAAATGTGGGATTTTTATGCTTGAAAAGAAAAAAATGTCTGTGAATGGAATGATTGACAGGGCAAAGATTGCCCAGAGATATATTACAGATGAGTTTGTCCAGTCATATAAGATTTATGATTCTTCCATGAAGAATACATATATAGATAAAGCAACATTAGCAGGTGAACTGGAGGAAGGGATTGAGCAGGGACAGTTCAAAGTATATTTTCAGCCTGTTGTGGATGCAATGACCGGAAAGATTGCATCAGCAGAATCTCTGATCCGGTGGTTCCACCCGAAAAAGGGATTTATTTCGCCGGGTGTATTTATTCCTGCACTGGAGGAAAGCGGACATATTTCCGAACTGGATCTGTATGTGCTGGATTCGGTTAATGAATTTCAGAAGAAACGTTATCAGTCCGATAAGATCACAGTTCCGGTATCAACTAATCTGTCATGGATGGATTTCTATGATGAGACGATCATGAACTGGCTGGAGAAGAAATGTGCAGATGCTTCCATGCCGTCCGGTCTGTGCAGAATGGAGATTACAGAAACCTCCTATGCTGCCATTGAGGCAGACAGAAATGCAACTCTGGAGGCATTAAGAGAAGCAGGGATTCTGCTGCTCCTGGATGATTTTGGAAGCGGATATTCTTCCTTTGGAATGCTCCAGAATTACAACTTTGATATTATGAAAATTGATATGAGTTTTGTGCGGCAGATAGAAACCAATACCAAAACACGCAGTATTATCCGCTTCATCATTGAAATGGCACATACTATGGAGATAAAGATTATAGCGGAAGGTGCTGAAACTAAAGAGCAGGTCGAGTTCTTAAGAGACAACGGCTGTGATTATATTCAGGGTTATTATTTTTACAAACCGATGCCGGAGGAAGAGTTTGTGAAACTGCTGGATGCCGGCAGATAACAGTTACATATAATAGTCTCGCACAAACTGTACAAACTGCTTTACATGGGGTTTCAGAATCCTGTTTTTGCTGTAGACTATATAGAAACTGCGCTTATTGGCAGCTTCCTCCAGCGGAAAGACAAGAATCTGCTTTGTCCTCTGCAGGTCATTGACAGAGCGTGATGAAAGAATAGAGATTCCCAGACCATTAACAATGGACTTTTTGATGCTTTCCAGGTCATTCATGCGGGCGATTACATTCAGATTGCCTGTTGTGATGCCTGTGCGCTCCAGAAAAAGATCCATTTCTTTTTTTGTGCCGGAGCCTTTTTCCCTGAGGATAATAGGATCTTTCAGGAAATCATGGAAAATAGCGGGTGTTTCTCTGTCCTTGAGTGCAAGATAGTGATCTGTTACAGGAGTTGCAATGACCAGCTCATCATGGCAGAAAGGAATAAACACGCAGCTCTCGTCACGTGTATTCTGACCTACCAGAGCCAGATCTACAGTTCCGTCCAGTACCCGGCTGATGGATTCTGAACTGTCTGACTGTATGGAGTGAAAATAAACATCCGGGTGCGTTTTGCCGAAAGCAGCAAGCAGTTCCGGCAAAAGATAAGAAGAAGGAATGGTAGATGCAGCCAGATCTATCATATGTTTGTGGGCACCTGTAAAATTCTCAAGCAGGTTATTTCTGATCTCCAGCATACGGACTGCACTGTCATAAAGCTGGTAGCCTTTGGCAGTGATTGTTGTTTTCTTTGTAGTACGAATGATCAGTTTCATATGCAGTTCATCTTCCAGAGAACGTATATGCGCACTGATCGTGGGCTGTGTCAGGTAGAGGCGGCGGGCCGCCTCTGAGAAGCTGCCGTAGTCCACGACAGCGACGAATGCTTCTAATTGTTTAAATTCCATTGTGAAACTCTCCTTTTATAGCAATCCTCTTAAATAATGCATTTAAGAGGATTGCTATAGTAATGCGGATAATGCATTTAAAGCAATATCCAGTTCCTGTTTTGTATTCTCGGATCCGAAAGAAAACCGGAGAGTACCTTTCGGGTATGTTCCAAGGGTTTTATGGGCATTTGGTGCACAGTGAAGGCCAACTCTTGTCATAATTCCGTAAGTACTGTCCAGCTCAAAGGCGGCCTGAGCCATGTCCATATGTAAGGTCTGGACAGATACAACTGCACAACGGTTTTCAGTATTTTTTTTACCGATAATACGCAGAAATTTTTCTTCAGGATCCAGATTCAGGATACCATCCATAAAGTATTGTGTCAGCATTAATTCATGTTGGCGGATTTCTTCCATGGACTGTTTCTCCAGATCACAGAGTGCGGCATGTAGTCCCAGAATCCCAGGTATATTGGGAGTTCCGGGCTCGAAACGATCCGGAAGAAATGCCGGTACTTCCTCAGAATGAGAGGCGCTTCCTGTTCCTCCGCTGATAAGAGGCTCAATCTGCGCTGCCAGTTCATTGCGGATCAGAAAGCCTCCTGTTCCCTGTGGTCCTCTGAGTCCCTTGTGACCTGTAAATGCCAGTGCGTCTATGTGATATTTCTCCATATCAATGTCAAGCGTTCCTGCTGTCTGTGCAGTGTCCAGAATAAAAAGAAGCCTATGTTCTTTGCAGAAATCTCCGATTTCCTGTGCCGGCATGACAGTTCCGCATACATTGGAAGCATGAAGACAGACCACAAGCTTAGTCTCAGGACGAAGGAGTGCAGCTGCTCTATCAAGCAGAAGACTGCCGTCAGAAGCGCATGGGATCCTGTCAAAAGAAATTCCGTGTTTCTCCAGCTGTACAAGAGGACGCATCACTGCATTATGCTCCATGGCAGTTACAAGTACATGATCGCCGGGTTTCAGAAGTCCTTTCAGAAGAACATTCAGACTGGCAGTGATATTTTCTGTAAAAATAACATTCTTACCCTTTCCGGAAGTAAAGTGAAAGAGCTTCAGAATCTGTTCTCTTGTCTCGAAAATCTGCTCCTCCACAGAATAAGCTGCCCGGTATCCTCCCCGATTCACATTCACAGCAGAGCCTGACAGGTAATCATAAACTGCCTGTGCTACAGATGGTGCTTTTGGAAAAGACGTACTGGCCTGATCCAGATATATTTTATTCATAGTAACAAATCCCCCGATTTTTATATATAGCAATTCGTGGATATCAAGTCAGAAAAAAATACTTTTTGACCCTAACATCATATCTTATCTGTAGTATAGCACAACTTATAAATGATTTCTATAAATAACTATAAAATACGACTATAATGAATTAGTGATTTCAGCATAAAAATGATAAAATAGATACAAAGAAATTATGCTGACAACGAAAAAAGTCAGTGATGTACTCTCACAAAAGCAAGTGCAATAAAGACGCTGAGAGTACATAGTGTAAAAGGAGGAAAGAAATAAATGAAAAACGAAAAGGGAACCATAGTTCTGGCAGGAGGCGTGATCGGTCTGATTGCTGCAATTCTGGTGTTTTTTGGAAATCCGGCAAATATGGGCTTCTGTATTGCCTGTTTCCTGAGAGATACCACAGGTGCGCTGGGACTTCATTCAGCGGCAGCAGTTCAGTATATCCGCCCGGAGATCATTGGTCTGGTGCTTGGAGCATGTATCATTTCACTTGCTAAGAAAGAGTTTCGTCCAAGAGGCGGCTCTGCACCTGTGACCAGATTTACACTTGGCGCATTTGTTATGATCGGATGTCTGATGTTTCTTGGATGTCCTTTCCGTATGATTCTGCGTCTGGCAGGCGGAGACGGAAATGCTCTGTTTGGACTTGTTGGATTTGTAGCCGGTATTCTTACAGGAACTGTTTTCCTGAAGAAAGGTTACACACTGAAACGTTCTTATAAGATGCCGAAGCTGGAAGGTGGTATTTATCCTGCATTCCAAATCGTGATGCTTCTGTTGCTGGCAACTGCACCTGCATTTATCCATTTCACAGAGCCGGAAGGCGGACCTGGAGCAAAACATGCTGCAATTGTTATTGCACTGGCAGCAGGAATTATCGTTGGAATTCTGGCACAGAGAACACGTCTGTGTATGGTTGGTGGTATCCGTGATGCAGTACTTTTCAAGGAATATAAATTACTGTTTGGGTTTGGGGCAATCCTTGTGACTGCTCTTGTTATGAACCTGATTCTCGGTGCGGTTACAGGAACTGCTTATTTCAATCCTGGATTCGCAGGTCAGCCGATTGCACATACAGATGGATTGTGGAATGCACTTGGTATGTATCTGGCTGGTTTCGGATGTATCCTTCTTGGCGGCTGTCCGCTGCGTCAGCTTATCCTGGCAGGTGAGGGAAATACAGACTCTGCGGTAACAGTTCTTGGTCTGATGGCAGGTGCTGCTTTTGCCCATAACTTCGGGCTTGCATCTTCCGGTGAGGGCCCTACAGCGAATGGAAAAATTGCAGTTATCATTGGTATCGTGGTGGTTGCAGTGATCGCGGCAATGAATTCCATGAGAAAAGAAGAAGCATAGGAACTGTTATAAAAATAGTTGTGATTTATGAATGGATTCAGGCTCGCAATTGAGACGATGCTGAATAGTCATAAATATGGCATTAAGCAATAGAAAGGAAACGAGACGGATGAAGAAAGTAGATGCAAGAGGCTTGTCCTGTCCGGAACCAGTGATTCGTGCAAAGAATGCAATGGAATCCGGCGATAAAGAATATGAAGTTCTGGTTGACAATGTAGTCGCAAAAGAGAATGTATCCAGATTTGCCACACATCAGGGTTATCAGGTAAAGGTAGAAGAGCAGGGGGATGACATCCTGCTGAAGATCACAAAATGATTACATACATAGCCACATTTTATTCCCACTATGGAGCCATTCAGTTTCGCAGAAATTGTGAAGCTATGAATCTTAAAGCAGAAGTGATGCCGGTTCCGAGAGATTTAAGTTCTTCGTGCGGAACTTGTGTCAGATTCCAGACAGAAGATACTTTCCCGGAGAAAACCGAGGAGGTAGAACAGATCGTCAGAGTGGAGCAGCAGGGGTATGTGGGGATTTATCATGCGGATGAAGAATAACTGACTGGATGCAGAGAGCTTCTGAGACAAAGAGAAGAACCCTTTCCACAGGTGAAAGAAAGACCTGAGGGAAGGGTTCTCTTATAAATTCTCATCAATCTTCTCCGCCTATGATAAAAAAAGAAAGTCAAAACCAATCATCAACAGGGAAAGAGGAGAGTATTATTATGAGTCAGTCATATGCAAAAAGCCCTGCTGCAGAGAGAAAGTTTACAACCAGAGAAATGGTACTGGTTGGTATGTTTGCAGCAGTTCTTGCAGTCCTGATCGCAATTCCATCAGAAAAGGAACTAACAATGCAGGAAACTTACACTTCAGGAATACAAAATAGTAAAAAATTTTGTATTCTCTTTTTATTTGTCAAAAAATCTGATATACTGATTGAAGTTAGAATAAACTGACTAAACAAATAACAAGAACCTATTTCTTTTATTTGCATACAAATAAAAACAGGAGGAATAAATTGATGGATATAAATGTATTTTATGGAATTTTGATTCCTTTTCTTGGAACTTCTGCAGGAGCCGCCTGCGTATTTTTCATGAAGAAGAATCTGAATGAACAGATTCAAAGGGCACTTACCGGCTTTGCAGCAGGAGTTATGGTTGCAGCTTCCATATGGAGTCTGCTGATCCCGGCAATTGAACAGTCTTCCGGACTGGGGAAGTTTTCATTTGTACCGGCAGCAGTGGGATTTTGGATAGGGGTGCTTTTTTTGCTCTTGCTGGATCACATGATCCCGCATCTTCACCAGAACAGTGACAAGGCAGAAGGTCCGAAGAGCAGACTTCAGAGAACTAGCATGCTGGTTCTTGCAGTAACTCTGCATAATATTCCGGAGGGAATGGCAGTAGGAGTCGTATATGCAGGTTATTTAACAGGTCACGCCCAGATCACTATAATGGGAGCAATGGCTCTTTCTATCGGGATTGCTATTCAAAACTTCCCTGAGGGAGCTATTATCTCCATGCCCCTGCGTTCTGAAGGGATGGGAAAGACCAAAGCCTTTGCAGGCGGAGTCCTGTCCGGGATTGTAGAACCTATCGGTGCAGTCCTCACAATCCTAGCTGCCGGACTCATTGTCCCGGCACTTCCATATCTTTTAAGCTTCGCTGCCGGAGCTATGCTCTATGTAGTGGTAGAAGAGCTCATACCTGAAATGTCTGTCGGAGAACACTCTAACATAGGAACCCTTTTCTTCGCTGTAGGCTTTTCCCTGATGATGATTCTGGATGTAGCGCTTGGATAAAAAACAGCTGTCCGATTTATTACCGGGCAGCTGTCTTGGCGTTGAGAGATATTTGGGAAACAGTGGGAACCTGTGAGGGGGCAGAGTCAGTTGAATGAGGTGGTTCTGTCCGGTACAGATATAAAATACCGCCAAAGAAACCAAAGATCAATCCTGTATACCCGCCACTGCAAAGGACAACAGTTACCTTTGTAATAAAGGACATACCACCGATTACGCAGATCAAAAAGCCTGCCAGAAGACCGATGGTTGTCCATCCTATAAGTGAAATAGCCAGAAAGGCTGCAGAAGCATGTGAGTTTTTTACCTGTTTATTAATAGAATTCCATAATGTCTGATACATAATGATTCCTCTTTTCTCTTTCAATTCTTTGATTACTATTATAGAAACAGTTTGTAAAATACACATGCGCGCTAATGAAAAATTTCTGTAAAATTTTCTTTCTCTGTTATATGCAGAGGACGGAGAAAGTACAAGACAGAAAAACAATTACGTATATTATACAAATGAATGCATTTGAAAATGGTTTTATAGCAATCCTCTAAAATAATGCATCTTAATCCAGCCCATCAGAGTGTGAAATCCTGCTGAACTGTCTTAAATGCATTATTTACCACAGGCCTGGATCTTGGAAATACCTTACAGCTTATCTTTGCAGTGTTACTGCTGATCCTTGGTGTGCTGGTAGCAATCCAGGGAGTGAAGAAGCTTTTTGAAAAAAATGATGAAAAACAGACTGCATAATTTATGAAATAAAACTGTTGATATTTTTACATCAAAATAAAAACCTGAAAAAAGACACTTTGGGAAAGTTTTCCGAAGTGTCTTTTTTAATACTCAGCCAATCAATTTCTCATTCACATACTCAAATCCGAGACGTTTCACAGTATCTGCAAATCGTTCTCCTGCGATTCCTTCATTTTTGAAGAGAAGGATTGCTTTTTCTATGACTGCCATTACTTCTTCTTCCTCTGTGAAAATTCTGGTAAGAGCCTGACCGTGTGAGATTCGCTTACCCCAGCGGCCTCCGATATAGATTTTATAACCATTTTGATATTCCGGTACTGCGCCGAAAGGACATTTTCCTTTGCAGCGTCCGCAATGGATACATTCTTCAGGATCAATGTAAAGTTTACCGTCAACTAATTTCGGAACGTGGACAGGACAGCTCTTTTCAATCTGACATTTCTTACATCCCCGGCATTTCTCTGCATCCGGTTTGGGGATTCTCTGACCGATAATTCCCATATCATTCAGATTAGGCTTTACACAGTTATTTGGACATCCGCCAACTGCAATCTTGAATTTGTGCGGGAGTACCACATCGTGATAGCCTACATAAAAACGCTCATGGATCTTCTTGCTGAGTGCAAAGGTATCAATCAGACCATACTGGCAGGTTGTTCCCTTGCATGAGACAACAGGACGCACTTTAGCTCCGGTTCCGCCTGTCATCAGGCCATGCTCTCCAAGGAAGGCGATTGTTTTCTCAATATTATCATAAGGAACTCCCTGGATTTCCATACTCAGGCGGGTTGTCATAGTAATCTGACCATTTCCGAACTTGTCTGCTGCATCTGCAATGGCACGGTGTTCATCTGTGGTAATATGTCCATTTCCTGTGATGACCCGAATATTAAAGATGTCATCATATCGTTTGTCCTGAAGGCATCCAAGACCTTTTACCCGTTTGATTTCCTCGGGACTCAGTTTTTTGTTGGCGGATGTTGTTATTTTTTTCTCATTCATGTTTAAGTATCTCCTTTATGTAGCTGTTGCTTTTCTCTGATATATACGGCGTTTCTTTTGTTGATTATAGGCTTCATGAATGATAAAATCAATTTATGAGTTTTTATTATATGATAAGTAACATTTATGGAATAATGCAACTGTGAAACTGAAAAACAGAAACCTTTATAAAAAAGCCTTCAGGGCAGAATTCCGGGTATGGAATTTCATTTGTATATGAAGTACTTGCCAAAAGTGACCCGGAGCTTGGGATTTTTACATTGAAAGGTGAGCCCATAGTCAGAGAATTTAATGTTATTTATCTGAAGTATGCGGATGTGAGGGAGAAGATGGAATGGTTTTTATGACCGTTTGCGTCTGTACTCGTTGGGAGTCATTCATAATTGTTTCTTAAAAGCAGTTGGAAAGTGGCTCTGGCTGGAAAAGCATGAAATGAACTATCAGTTCCAAAAATTGTTATAATAAGAGTCCGTATGCAGAACTTTTGTATATAATAGACTAAGTGAATATCTGGAAATGAGATTAAAATGCCAGACCAGAAAATAGATAACCTTTTAAATCTTGCAATGGATGCAACCCCACAGGAGCGTAGAAAGTCAGGAAATCTTAATGTAGGATATGATCCTGCAACCAGGCTATGGGATGTGATCATAAAGTACAGCGGACCGGAAAGTGGTCTGGCTGGAAATGGAATTCAGGTAGTGCCATTGTTAGGCAGCTATGCAGTGGTAACTTTGCCGGAAAGTGAGATTGATGAGTATTCCCACAGAGTGCAGGTGGAATTTATGGAGAAACCCAAACGCCTGTATTTTGAATTGTTTCAGGCAAAGGGAGCAAGCTGCATCCGCACAGTGCAGACCGGCAGGAATGGACTGACGGGAAAAGGAATCCTGACAGGAGTTGTGGATTCAGGAGTGGATTATTTTCACCCTGATTTCCGAAATGCAGATGGGAGCAGCAGAATTTTACGTTTATGGGATCAGAGCATACAGGGAAAACCACCTCAGGGATATGTGACAGGAACTGAATATACGAAAGAGCAGATCGATGAGGCGCTTGCACTTGGAGAAAACCAGGGCAGGCGTCTTGTTCCATCTTCAGATTACAGTGGACATGGAACTTCTGTGCTGGGGATTGCAGCAGGAAATGGGAGGGCGTCAGATGGGGTGAATCAGGGAGTTGCCTATGAAAGTGATCTGCTGGTTGTGAAAATGGGAATTCCCAGAGAAAACTCCTTTCCCAGGACTACGGAGCTGATACAGGGGATTGATTATCTGGTGCGACAGGCACTGACTATGGGACGGCCAATGGCAATTAATCTCAGTTTTGGAAATAATTATGGATCCCACAAGGGAGATTCCCTTCTTGAAACATATATAGATATGGTTTCTTCCATAGGACGTCTGGCTATCTGTACAGGTACAGGGAACAACGGCAATCAGCCTCTGCATGAGGGAGGAACCCTGAAACAGGGACAGACCAGACAGATAGAATTATCTGTGAGCAGCAGGGAACCAACATCAAATGTGCAGTTATGGAAATCTTATGAGGATGAAATGAGCATTTATATTGAAAATCCATCCGGAAACCGGATCGGCCCCTTAGACGAAAAGCTTGGTCCTCAGAAGTACAGACTGGGAAATACAGATCTTTTAATCTATTATGGCAAACCTGGACCCTATCATCTGACACAGGAAATCTACATAGATTTTCTTCCTGTGGAAACTTATGTGGACAGTGGAGACTGGAAAATCATTTTAAGTGGAAAAAGGGTCAGAGGAGGAGAATATTATCTGTGGCTGCCGGGTG
Organism: Blautia sp. HCP3S3_B11; assembly: GCF_052064435.1. Lineage (NCBI taxonomy): Bacteria > Bacillati > Bacillota > Clostridia > Lachnospirales > Lachnospiraceae > Blautia > Blautia sp. HCP3S3_B11. The sequence continues at coordinate 16,069 of NZ_JBQHVP010000003.1, read as the reverse complement.
GAAATACCCTGAACAGAGGAACTGGGTTTTATGAACCAAGGGCATATGGGACTTTGACCATACCTGCTACCGCCCGGCGGATTATTGCAGTTGGAGCATATGATTCGTTGGTTGACTCCTATGCGGACTTTTCCGGAAGGGGCAGCAGAATGCTGCCATATCTGAAACCGGATCTGGTGGCACCGGGAGTGAACATAGTTGCTCCTGTACCCGGCGGTGGTTACAGAACAGTAACAGGGACTTCCTTTGCAGCACCTTTTGTCAGCGGATCTGCAGCATTGTTAATGCAATGGGGGATTGTAAATGGAAACGATCCCTATCTCTATGGGGAAAAAGTAAAAGCTTATCTCCGAAAAGGCGCCAGACCATTGCCGGGGTACGAGGAGTATCCTAATGAAGAGGTGGGGTGGGGGTGCTTGTGTCTGGAAAGGAGTTTGCCAAGTATTTAAGACTATACAAAAATATTGCAGATATAAGAAAAGTATACTATAATGGATACACAATGTGTAAAAAGAACGGAGAAGATATGAAAATAAAAGATAAAATGAAAGAACTGCGGGAAAGTACTGGAATGAATCGGAAGGAATTCTGCGAGTATTTCGGAATTCCTTACAGAACTGTAACGGAATGGGAAAGAGGAACAAGGAAAATGCCAGATTATGTTTTTAGATTATTGGCATATAGGATAAAAATGGAAGGTTTTGATGGAAAGGAAGCGGTGGATGAAGAATAGGATAATTAATGTACAAGATGTACCAATTTTGATTTCGGAACAAAAACTGGATGATTATATTTGTATTACGGATATTGCAAAAGCAAAAACAGGAGAATCACGTAGTGCAGATGTTGTAAAAAACTGGTTGCGAAATAGAAATACGTTGGAATTTTTTAGGAACGTGGGAAATGATTTATAATCCGGATTTTAAAGTGGTCGAATTCGACCACTTTAAATCAGATGCGGGTTTACATACATTTGTATTAAGTGTTGCGGAATGGATTAATAAAACGAATGCCATAGGATTATATGTAAAGCGTGGGAAATACGGAGGTACGTATGCGCATAAAGATATTGCTTTTGAATTTGCATCCGCGATCAGTCCGGTTTTTAAGTTGTATTTGATTAAAGAATTTCAGCGGTTAAAGGAAGAAGAAAATAATTTAGAGCAAAGCAAGTGGAATGCGAAACGCTTCCTGACAAAAAATAATTATTTAATTCAGACGGATGCAGTAAAGAATTATTTGCTTCCGCAGATGAATTACAGGGAAAATCTGCAATGGCTGGCATATGCAGAAGAAGCGGACATATTAAATGTGGCATTATTTGGATTTACAGCAAAAGCGTGGAGAGAAGCTAATCCAGAGTTAGCAAAAAAGAATAATGTTAGAGATTTTGCAACTATCAATGAATTGACAGTGCTTTCCAATCTGGAATCTCATAATGCGCAGATGATTAAAGAAGGAAAGAGAAAAGAAGAACGGTTTAAAATTCTGCAGGAAATTGCTGAATATCAGCTAAATGTTCTGAATACTGCAGAGAGAATAAAAATGTCAGAGAGCGAGATTAAACAGTTGGAAATGTAATTTATGTATTATTTATATATTTACAGATCGTGAAGATGGAAATATAGATGAAAATAAATAACCTACAAAAATAGAAAGTGTGGTCAAGCAGAATATATGAAGTACGAACATATCACAGAGGGCCGTTTCATAGATCGTCCTAATCGGTTTATTGCACATGTGGAGATCAATGGGCAGGTGGAAACGGTTCATGTAAAGAATACAGGCAGGTGCAGGGAGCTTTTGGTCCCGGGTACACAGGTTTTTCTGGAAAAGAGCAGCAATCCGGCGAGAAAGACAGCCTATGACCTGATCTGCGTAAATAAAAAGGGCAGGGGTCTGATCAATATGGATTCTCAGATTCCCAATAAAGCAGCACTGGAGTGGGTAAAGGCAGGACATCTTTTTCCGGAGAAGGTTCAGGTAACGCCGGAGAAGACCTATGGAAATTCCAGATTTGATCTTTACGTCTGTTCAGAGAAACGTAAGGCTTTTATAGAAGTGAAAGGTGTCACTCTGGAATCTGACAATATAGCACGATTTCCTGATGCACCTACAGAAAGAGGTGTGAAGCATCTGAAAGAGCTGATCCATTGTATGCAGGAAGGATACGAAGCTTATCTGCTTCTGGTGATCCAGATGAAGGGAGTTGACAGGTTTGAGCCCAACTGGGAGACTCATCGGGAATTTGGAGAAACATTACAGGAAGCAGAAAAGGCAGGAGTGCATATTCTGGCCTATGACTGCCTGGTAGAATCTGACAGAATGGAAATTCAGGATCCGGTACCTGTATGCCTTGCTTCTGACTGGAAATAAAAAAGTATTCCCGCAATCAGCAGATCCTATTCAAAAATTGCGATGACTGCCAATGCTTTTGAAGAAGACCGTAAAAAGGCAATCAAAGCGGGTATGAACGCTCATATTGCCAAACCAATCAGTGTAGATATAATTCTGGAAAATCTGGAGAGAATGCGCCAAAACAGAAAGTATTTTAATGAACCTGCTGAGAAGAGTTAAAAACTTTTCAGCAGGTTTTAATTTATCCAAAAAATTACATGCATACTGTCAGAAGTGCTAGTGTAAATATCTGAGCGTTCACGTATAATGTAGATAAACAAAAAATCTTCTCACAAAATTAAGTAAAAAAGAGTCCGAGCAGTACATTAAAAAAGAAAGGAGATGTTTGTATGAGTAAAAAAATGAGGTTGTGGATGGCAGGAACAGTAGGAGTCTTAATGGCAGGCTTTATGAGCGTAAGTGTTTATGCCCTTGAAGAAAAGGATGTTATTGGAACCTGGTATGTAAATGAGCTTTCTATGGGCGAAGGTGCATCCTTTCATCCGGGGGCAATGGGAATGGAAGTGACCGTGGACATTAAAGAAGACGGTAAAATGGAAACAACAAGTTCTGTTTATGGGGAAGAGCCTGAAGTAGATGAATCAGAGTGGAAAATAGAAAATGATAAAATTCTGATGACTCATAATGATCAGACAGAAGAATGTGAGTACAAGGACGGTAAGATAACCTTAACAGCAGATGGAACGACAATGATCCTGAGTCAGGAAAAGGAAGAGTATGAGCCTTATGTGCCGGGCAAACCGGTAGAAAATCCAACTATGAAGGATTTTGAAGGAGAATGGAGCTGTACTCTGATGGAAGCATTTGGAATGCAGATGCCGGTTAATGCTGACTTTACAGGATTTGAAATGAGTATGTCTGTGGAAGACGGAAAGGCTGAAATTATCTTAATAGAGAGCGGAGAAGAGACAAAAGTAGAACTTCAGGGAGACGTGGAAGGAAACGCACTGGTATTAAAGGCTGTAACAGAGGATGAGGTAGGAACTATGTTTTTCAGTCTTGATAATATGAAGTTCAATTTACTAGATGATGGAAAACTGTGTTTGATAGCAGAAGACGATGCAGAGGAATCTGATGACGGCGAAGAAGCAGACGATGCTGAAACCGGTGAAGATGATTTTTCCGTAAAGACATATTTTGAAAAAATAATTGTTACAGAATAAGGTAAAATACTGCCGCACCATTCCGGTGAGGCAGTATGGGTTTTCAGATAAAAAAGGAGGATAGGGTATGGGATTATTTGATAAGAAAATCTGTGACATCTGCGGAGAGAAAATTGGGTTATTGGGAAATCGAAAACTGGATGACGGAAATCTGTGTAAGGATTGTGCGAAAAAATTATCACCATGGTTTGAGGAGCGGCGGCATAGTACGGTAGAGGATATCAAACGCCAGCTGGAATATCGTGAAAAAAACAAAAAAGCGGTAATGGACTTTTGTATAACCCGTCAGATCAATACCAGAAATTACAATGTTTTTATTGATGATAATAAAGGAAATTTTACTGTTGCACGGAAACTGGATGTCAATGAAAACCCGGACATAGTTCCTTTATCAGCCATTGTACAGTGCAGAGTTGATGTAGATCAACAGCAGCATGAGGAAACATATACAAAGGATGGAGAAACTGTAAGTTATCAGCCACCGGTATATAAATATGAATTTGATTATACCATGCGTATTAAAGTGAGAACCCAGTGGTTTGATGATATGGATTTTCGCTTGAATACTTTCTCTATAAGCAGTGATAACAGAAGGGAATTGATGGAAGTGGAGCAGACTGCTTATCAGATTATTGCGGCACTGACACCAAATGCAGCGGGAATGCAGCCCGGAATGCCAGGAATGAACATGAATGGAGGGATGCAGCCCGGAATGCCGGGAATGAACATGAACGGAGGAATGCAGCCTGGGATGCCGGGAATGAACATGAACGGAGGGATGCAGTCTGGGATGCCCGGGATGAATATGAATGCGGGAATGCAGCCCGGGATGTCAGGAATGAACATGAATGCGGGAATGCAGCCTGGAATGCCCGGGATGAACATGAACGGAGGGATGCAGTCTGGGATGCCCGGGATGAACATGAATGTGGGAATGCAGCCCGGGATGCCCGGAATGAATATGAACGGAGGGATGCAGTCTGGAATGTCAGAAACGAATATGACCGGAGGAATGCAACAGAATAACAGTTCGTGGAGATGCCAGTGTGGTGCAGAGAATACCGGAAAGTTTTGTGAATACTGTGGTCAGCCAAGACCGTTTTAAGTAATGATTAAACAGAGTGGACATAATTGTTCACTCTGTTTGTGATAAAAAAACTCTGAAAATAGATGATTTCTCTAAAAACTATATGATAAAATGGTGCTTTATAGTATAATTATTACAAAAATGGATTAGAGCGTATTTGAAAAATCATTCCTGCAAATTGTGACGCACATCTTGCGTAAAGCATTTTTCAAACCCGCTCCGGTAAGAGAGGAACTTTCATGACATACAGTAAAAAGAGGACTCTGTCATATGGAGTGATTCTGATAAGTGTGTTGCTGGCTTATTTCTGCAGGCAGGTGAGAACGGAAAATGTTTTTATGAGAAATCTGGCAGATCAGTGTCGTAGCTGTATTTATCTGGGAATGTACTGTGCCTGGGTGATTTATCTGAGAAAACATGTAGTACATAAAAAAACGCGCAGATGCCTGACTGCAATTGGCTGTCTGATGGTATTCTGGTTCTTTGTGCGGACAGTAAAATTTCATATTTTTCATGATCCTCTTGGAGAACATATCTGCTGGTATCTATATTATATTCCCATGCTCCTGATTCCGGTTCTTGGTTTGGCAGCAGCAATGTTTTTGGGCGAAAAGGAGGAAGAGAAAACGGTCAGAAAGGTTATAATTTTATTGACCGTGGCAGCGATATTGATCGTAAGTGTTTTTACAAATGATTTGCATCAGCTGGTATTTCGTTTTTCCAAACAGCCCCCATTTTCGGATAAAGATTACAGTTATGGTATTGTTTTTATGGTGATTCAGGGATGGATCTTGATCTGTCTGACAGGGATGGAAATCATTCTGATCAGAAAAAGCAGAATTCCGGGAAAGAAACAGTTCTGGCTGCCAGTGATTCCGGGAATATTACTTCTGGGATGGAATATCGGAAATATACTCCGCCTGCCTTTCATCAAAATCATTGCAGGGGATATGACGGCAGTGTGCTGCCTTTTAATGGCAGCAATTTTTCAGGGTTGTATATTATGTGGATTGATACAGACCAATAATCGATATTTTGAATTATTCCAGACTTCCGGAGGACTGGATGCAGAGATTACGGATCATTCTTTTCAGCGCTATTATCATTCCGGCGATTTCCCAGAGCTGTCGTCTGAACTGCGTAAAATCATAATAGACAGATCATCAGTACAGGAACAGGGAATCCGGATCAACCATATTCCTATAAGGGGAGGACATTTGTTTTGGTCAGAGGATATTTCGGTACTGCTGGATCAGTATCAGGATATTCGGGAACAACAGGAGGAACTGACTGCCAGAAATCGTTTGTTACAGAAAGCTTATCAGAAAGAGGCTGAGCGGAGAAAGACAGAAGAACAGAACCGTCTGTTAAATATGATACAGAATCAGACAGCAGGTCAGCTGGAATTGCTGTCACAGTTTATGGAGGAGCTGGAACGGACAGAATCAAGGGAACAATATGATCGGATTCTCGGTAAAATTGTAGTTGTTGGTACGTATTTGAAGCGGAGAAAGAATCTGGTGCTGACACAATATGCATCAGATGGAAATCTGCTTACAATGGAAGATCTCAGACAAAGCCTGGCGGAATCCTGTGACAGCTTAAAATTATGCAGGATCCGGGCTGCTTACTACGTGGAAAATGTGGATATGCAGATGAATGCAGATGATATACTAAAATGCTATGACACCTTTGAATGGCTTGTGGAACGATTGCTTGATATCATGCAGTCTGTTTTTTACCGTGTGTCGCAGATTGATGATGCTCTGCGGATTTCAGTTCATATTGTATCAGAGGCGGATCTGCGTGGATTCATGTCGGAAAGGCCGGAATTAAAAGTGCAGCAGGAAGATGAAAACGAATGGTTTATCAAATGTATCGTCTTCAGAAAGAGAGGCGGAAGATGATCAGTTTTGTGGAATGCAGTATGGCAATACAGAATGTTCTGATGATTCTTCTTGAAATCTGCATGATTCTGGAATTAATCCTCCTGCTGGTAAGAATCACCTGCTTTTCCGGGAAAAAGAAAATTGTAACGGCAGTGGCTGTCTTTGTTGTTTCTTTTATGTTTATGGGCGTTCTGATGAATGATCACAGATATTGCCTGGGAGAAAGTTCCTATCAGCCAATGCTTCAGGGTTATCCGGTCAGTGTTTTAATGGCAGTAGTTATGGGATTGGTGCTTTATCTTTGCAGAGCAATCTGGAGAGAGAGACGCAGATATCATCATTCCCTGTCTTACTGGTCTGTGAATGAGGCTGTGAATGACGTTCCCTGTGGAGTCTGTTTTTCGGATCCTTTTGGAAGGATTGTTTTGTGTAATACCAAGATGCAGGAGCTGAGCAGAATCATGACAGGTTCTTATCTGCAGGATTATGACGCATTAAGGAAAGCAATGAGTGGGGAACCTGAATCGGAAGGTCTTTGCAGATTGAGCAAAGACAGTAATGTGTTTTATTTTCCTGATGGTTCCGTCTGGATGTTTCAGGAATATAGTCTGCAGGAGCCGGATTGTGCAGGATATCTGCAGACAGTGGCAGTTAATGTATCAGAAATTTATTACAATGGTGAAAAAATCAGGGCAAACAATGAAAAGCTGGAAATCCTGAATCATAAGCTGGAGGAAATGTACGAAAAAATCGGAGATAAAATCAGAGAGCAGGAGACGCTTGTCATGAAAATGCAGGTTCATGACAATTTTGGACGAAGCCTTCTGTCAATACGCAGAATATTGGAAAGGAAAGAAGATCCGGATAAAATGAATAAACAGTTGTCTGTATTGAAACATCTGGTTTATATTCTTACCGGTTCTGCTGTTGAGAGTATGGAAGAAGTATATGAGGATACGGTCAGACATGCAGAAGAGCTTGGAATTTCAGTTCAGATCAGTGGGAACTTTCCCATGCATCCATCTTACAGGCTGCTGACAGACAGGGCAATCCGTGAATGTGTGACAAACTGTGCCAGACATGCTCATGGCAGTACTGTTTGGGTGAAGATAGACAAAAATGCAGATGAATATACTGTTCAGATTACCAATGATGGAGAGGTGCCTGACAAAAATGCAGAAGAAGGCGGTGGTTTATCTGCACTGAGAAAGGCAGCTGAATCAGGAAAATGCAGGATGCAGGTTTCTTTTTCCCCTGAGTTTTGTCTGATATTGAAAATGCCGCTGACAGAAAGGATGGGATTCGATGGTACGGATACTGATAGTAGAAGATCAGAAGATCATGCAGAAGTATTTTGAATATATTATTATGCAGGAGCCGGAATTCCGACATGTCCAGACAGTTTCAGATGCACGTGAAGCTGTAAAAATCTGTGATTATTCGGCAATTGATCTTGTGATCATGGATGTGCAGACGTTTCATAATCATGATGGGCTCAGTGCCGGAAAAGAGATCAGGGAAAAGTATCCATATACAAAGGTATTGATTGTTACTTCCCTGATCGATCCCAAGGTGCTGGAGAGGGCAAAGAGCGGATGTGCAGACAGTCTCTGGTATAAGGATCACGGGGAAGAGGAAATACGGAGTGTGATTCACAGAACGCTAAAAGGTGAGCATGTATTTCCGGATGTGACACCGAAGGTGGAGCTTAATTGGATCACAAGCGGCGATATCAGTCCCAGGCAGCTGGAGATGCTCCGCCTGTATATCCGTGGAATGTCATATTCAGAGATTGCAAGGGAAATGAAATGCTCTACTTCCGGGGTGAGATGGAATTTTCAGGAAATGATCGCCAGGGCAGGATACAGCTGTAAAGAAGATTTGATAGCAGCTGCACTGGAAAGTAAGCTGATCGTAACTACGTTAAAATAGCAATCTGATAAACTGCGAAGTTATTCTGTTATGAGCAGAAAGCGAAGTGGAGTGTAAATATCTGTTTGACAAGAAGGGAGATGAAAGTATGAAAAAATATTCGGTTGCCGTATGTGTTTGTGCGGTACTGTTTTCTGTTGGTATCCATGGTGGAGGTATGAGAGAAGTATTTGCCAGAGCACCTGAGGCAGATGAGAATCTGGCAATTCTGCAGGACATTATCAGGGAAAATGAATGTCGGGCCGGAATGGCATTTCTGGGATATACCTATGAAGGTGCAGAGGCAGCAGAGATACTTGAATATACCAGGCAGGGAGAAGTGGCAGCTGCTTATCCTTTTTTACAGGATGGAACAGTGGTTGATGCAGGGGGATATGAAGTTTATGCCATTGTCCCGGGGGATGATTGCAGGGTCAGCGTTTATCCGGCTCAGCCTACGGAAGAAGGGGAATATCTGGATGATCTGAACTCTCCATACTATAGGGGACAGGAGAATGAAATCATTATCCTGCGCTGCAATGTGAGTGAGATTCATTCCAATGTGATGGTTTCTGTACAGAAGCAGAATATGAGTGTGCAATACCATCCTATGGTGTCGTTAAAGGATGGACATCTTGCAGCAGAAAACCACTGCTATGATTTCTCCATATATTATAATTGGGATGAGTATGATCCGGAATATAATCCGGTGTATGAGTCAGAGTACGATCCAGAGTGTAATCCGGAGCATGATTCAGCATTGAATATAAAGATTGCCAGAGAACAGCTTTCTAAGACAGATGAAGTCAGCTATTACCTTGGTCTTGGGATGTCTCTGTGGTATACAGGTACCGAGGAGTACATTGAAGGAAGAAATTGTCCGGTATTTGTTCTGGGAACGGATCATGAGGATCATTTTACAAAAGAACATTATTATGCAGTAGGAGATAATGTGGTTTATTATTATGATCCGTCTGGTGACGCATGGCTTCTGCTGGGTGCAGGCTGACAGAAGCTTCACCAATATATCATAGAATTTTGCTTAATCAGAGAAAGAGGAAACAGACATGAATGATTTTTTGACAGAAAAAAATAAAAAAGCAGGGGTGTTGGGAAAACTGAAGTGGGTTCTTTGTGGCTTCTGCATACTTTTATCCCTGGGAGCCATTGGTGCATCGGAGAAGTATATTGGTGAAGGACGCTGGGGAATGGCAGCAACAGAGATTCTGCTTTGTCTGTTATTTTTATATCCAACTTTCAGGGAAGTCCAGAAAGCATTACGGAAGAAAAAAGCCAGGGAAATTGCCTGCTGGTTTGAATCTTATGCCCAGAATACGGTCTCATTTGAGAAACTTGAGCAGGAGCTGGGAAAAGGTGCAGTAAAAAAACTGGAAAAATTTATTGCCAGGGGATATATCCGGAATATCCAGATAGACAGAGAAGGAAATTATATTATGATTACTGCACCAAACAGACGTGTAAATGAAAAGATTTATATTACAGTTACCTGTACCAGCTGCGGTGCAAAGAATCAGGTAATAAAAGGACGTCTGAGCAATTGTGAATACTGCGGACAGCGTCTTAACTCATGATACAAGTACTGAGAGAGGATTATCAGAAGTGTTCATAAAAAGGAGAATAAAAGAAACAGATGTGTTCAATCAAAAATAGCGGCAGTATTGCCGCTATTTTTATGAGCTGTAATCTAGGAATACTTCAGTATTTTACCATTTTTTATATTAAAAACTATTTTATGAGTTTTTTCTGACGAATCATTATTATTCATTTCGTATAGAATGGTCATCTGATTACCGGAAATGTTTATTTTATATGGCCAGTAATTATTGGCTTTGGATGTGTTTGTTTTCCAGAGAATCTTTCCTTTTGTTGATACTTTGTAAACATAGTTATCGTAGTATCCGGTTACATATAGATTGTCATTTTTGTCAAATTTGCAAAGGTGTCCTGCAGGACTGATTTTTTTTGCAGTCCATAACTGTTTTCCGTCTTTTTTTCGAAGTACGACGATTTTTGAACTTTCAAAAACATAAACCTTATCCTTGCGGACAATACATTTTGTCCTTGGAAGCTCTGTAGCAGTATATTTCTTTGTAACGTATTTCCAGACTACTGTTTTCTTTGCATCCAGTCCTCTTACAGTCATGGATTCTTTGGAATTGGAATAGGAAGTTTTGGATTTAACGGTTGTAGCTGCAGGTTTGGCAGCCTGAGTCGGGATTGATATGATCAGTATTGAGAATACAAACAACAGTGACGTCAACAGGATTTGTTGGATTTTCTTCTTCATGTAAACACGCTCCTTTCTGATAAATGAGTAGTTTGGGAATCTTGCAGATATCTTCTTTTTTTAATCATATCATATTTTTTTTAAGTTTGCATTAGCATTTATTTGTATGGAGAGTATCAACAGTAACGAAACGTTACTGTAAACGGAGTGAACAGTAACAACGAAACAGCGTTTCAGCACTTGGGGCTGAAAAATATTTATAAAGTCTATCAATTAATGTATTTTCGTTGTATAATGAATTTATCGTACAGGGTCACTTTCCTTTATAATGTTTTGTTGCAAATTCCGGCGTGGGAAAATCAACTCTTATCAATGCTGTTCTGGGAGAGGAAAAGGCAACAAGAAAGCAATGGATGCCGTAAAAAATGGTCAAAGATATGAAGTTACTGAAAACACAATATATTTGTATAAGTAACAGGATTACATACAGTTGAAAGTGGGGAATAACTATGAAAAAGAAGAAAAATTTAATCAAAATGTCAGTCATTACCGGATTGTTGCTTACAGGTAGTTCCGTGTTGGGCGGAAGCATTAATGTTATGGCAGCAAATCCTGCAAATTACAAGGATATGACAGAGTATTCTTCATATGAAAGTATAATAAATTATGAATCGATAAAAGCAGAAAACAGTTCGCCATATACAGACGTTTCCGTGGCATTATATGATATTGATCAGGATGGAACGAAAGAATTAATTTTATCACATGGAACGTGTCTTGCTGATTGGGTAAATGACATTTATACTTTAAAAGATGGAAAATATGTTAGTCAAATCGGAACAATAGGCAGTCAGGGCATGTTTTACACAGCGCCGGATGGAAATGGGATTTATTTCCTGTATGGATTTCAGGGTTATCAGGAAATCAATAGAATTACAAAGAGTGGAGAGAACATTACAGAAACTTTGATAGAATCAAGAGAACTTGGCGCAAATGAGAATTATACAGAATTTGACAACAAAATAGAATTGCTCACACCTGATAGTATTCCAACTGGCAATGCAACTTCCACTTACAATGTACAAGTAACTGCTCCGGATGGCGGTGTAAATATGCGCTGTGGAGCGGGTGTTGAGTATGACAAAGTTCTCCCGGATATGATTCCAAACGGAACAATGCTGACGGTAACCCAGGAAGCAGTAGCATCCAATGGAAATTCATGGGGATATACAAATTATAACGGAACATACGGATGGATTGCTCTGACACAGGTTACTAAATATGAAGAACCGACAGAGGGAGCACCGATTCCACATACACGCTATGTGATTAACTGCAATGAAAGTATTACCCTTCGGACAAACCCAGATGTAAATGCTGCTGAAATCTGCCAGATTCCTCTTGGAACAGCGGTTGCTACCTTTGGTGATGCGGGAAATGGATTTATTTCTGTATATTATCAGGGCTCATCAGGATACTGCCTGGCAAGTTATTTATCAGATCCTGTGGATTAAGAAATAAAAACAGACAACAGATAGAATATTAAATAGAAAAGATCAGCCGTATGATGAAGAATCTGCGGCTGTTTTTTCATGCCTGAACATAGAAAAATAATCTTTGAAATTGTCGGAGAGACTTAAAAAAGACATGATAATATGGTAAGATAAAACAGACAGAATAGAAATAAAAAAGTAAGTAGAAGCTATAAAAAATGAAGGAAGAATCCTTTATGAAAAATAAATAATACGAATGCAGAAGAAAGGAAATAGCAACAATGGGACAGATACATAATATTGAAAAATTAAGACAGGCAAAAACACTCCGGAGAATTGACTTATGAGCACATTAAATATTCTTCTTAATCAGATCGGAATGTTTGTCATCTACATTCTGGCAGGCATCATTCTGATCCGGACACATGTGCTGAACCGGGAAAATATGGAAGTCGTTTCCAGACTTGTAATCAAACTGGCACTGCCGGTCATGATTTTTACAAATACGGTAAATGGAGTGGATAAGCAAATGCTTCTCCACTCCCTGCCGATTCTCGGAATCGCATTCTTTATGTATATCTGTCTGTTTGGACTCAGCATTCTTTCGGGAAAAATACTGCACCTGCAAGGTGACCACCAACAGCTTTATTCTGCTATGAGCGTTTTTGGAAATATTGGCTTTATGGGAATTCCCATTGTCACAAGTATCTTTCCGGAAAGAGGAATGCTGTATATCTCGGTATTTACCATGATAGACCAGCTGATGCTGTGGACAGTCGGGGTAAGGCTAACCTCGAAGGCAGAGGATATGGTGGAAACTACTTCAAAAAATTCATCACAATGTGGAAAAAATGTTGGTGCCGTAAAGCATTCTACATTTGACTTTAAAAAGCTAATTAACCCGGTAACAGTTGCTATCGTATTGGCATTATTCTGTATTCTTGCAGGCCTTACCTTACCGGAGATTCTGAACACAGCATTCTCAAAAATCGGAGCAACAGCAACACCTCTGGCAATGATTTATCTTGGCGGAGTCTTTGCATGTATGGATGTAAAAAAATACATTTGCAAACTGGACTATTATGGAATCGTCGCAATCAAAATGCTGATTTTTCCGGTGCTGTTTTATCTGATACTGGGGTTACTTCCAATATCGGCAGAAATCCGTATGACCATGACACTCACATCCGCTATGCCGGTAATGTCATCAGTAGTTATGATGGCAAATACATACGGCACAGACGGCGACTATGCCATGGGTGGAATCCTGGTGACAACAGTCTGCTCGATCGTGACGTTACCGTTTGTATACTGGGTGCTGCAGTTTATCTGAAACAGGAGCAAAAATAATGAATGAGCGTAAACAAAGTTTACGAAAAGAAATAGTCCGGCTGCCCTGCAATGGGAATCAATAATGTCTGATGCATAATCATTCCTCTTTTCTTATATCTGTGATGTAATGCTTGGTCAGATTGGAAATCTCCTTTTGGGAGTATCAATATCCAGTTGACATATAGTAACAATGTGCTTTTTGTTGGGAACAGATGGGGATAAGTAAGACAAATATTGCCTGTCTTTGATTTATGCCTTATAATAAGAAGCAAAGGAAAATCAAAATAAATGCGGAGGTGAAATCGGAATGGGAAATTATTTAAATCCAGATATAAATAATTTCATGGAAGTAGTAAATTCCAGCATATACGTAGATAAAACAGAGCTTTTAGAATATCTGAATTCGATTGCTCAGACAACACAAAAGTATATTTGCATTAGCCGTCCACGCCGTTTTGGAAAATCTATTACAGCTAACATGATCGCAGCCTATTACAATTGCGAGGCTGATTCAAAAGAACTCTTTTCAAGATTCAAAATTGCATCATGTGAGAGTTTTGAAGAATATTTAAACAAATATGATACGATATTTCTCAATATGCAGGAATTTTTAAGCCAGAGTGATACAGTAGAAGAAATGATTGCGCTGATTAGGAAAAGTGTGATCTGGGATCTGTTGGAAAAGTATCCGGATTTTCGATATTTTGATGAGACCAATCTGATGAGAACTATGCAGGATGTTTATAATAAAACAAAGAGGCAGTTTGTTGTAGTTATTGATGAATGGGATTGCATTTTCAGAGAATATAAAACAGACCGAGAAGCACAGGAAAAGTATCTGGATTTTTTAAGAGATTTACTGAAAGATAAAGGCTATCTTGCCCTTGTATATATGACTGGGATTCTTCCAATTAAGAAATATGGAACACATTCTGCATTGAATATGTTTGATGAATTTTCGATGATCGATCCGGGACCACTTGCGGAGTATGTAGGATTTACAGAGGAAGAAGTAAGGAATCTATGTAAAACATACAACATGGATATGCAGGAAGTGAAAAGTTGGTATGACGGATATTCTTTTGAAAAAGCTCCGTCTATTTACAGTCCACGCTCTGTGGTGAGCTGCATGAGGTTTAGAAAAATAGGGAATTACTGGAACCAGACAGAGACATTTGAAGCTTTGCAAGTATACATTGACATGAATTTTGAAGGCTTAAAAGATGATATTCTAAGTATGATCGCAGGAGAAAGCGTTCCGGTAAATACAGGAAGCTTTGCAAATGATATGGCAACATTTCGTACAGAAGATGATGTTCTTACTTTATTAATTCATCTGGGGTATCTTGCTTATGATTATGACAACAAAATTGTAAAAATACCCAACAGTGAAGTACGTACAGAATATGTGAACAGTGTTGCGGCATCTGACTGGGGAGAAGTTTCAAAGGCTTTGAAGAATTCTGCAGATACACTCAATGCAATCTGGCAGAGAAGACCTGCGCAGGTAGCGGAAGGAATCAGACAGGCACATTTCGAAACATCTCATATACAGTACAATGATGAGAATGCGTTAAGTTATACGATATCGCTCGCCTTGTATGCAGCAAGAAATTTCTACACAGTTCACAGAGAAATGGCTGGTGGAAAAGGATTTGCGGATCTTGTTTTTATCCCGCGAAGAAAATTTCAGGAAAAACCTGCGCTGGTAGTTGAATTAAAGTGGAATCAGAGTGCAGAGGGAGCAATTGCGCAGATCGGGAAAAAGGAGTATTGCGCCAGTCTGGAAGAATATAAAGGAAATATTCTTCTTGTTGGTGTGAATTATGATAAGAAAACAAAGGAACATAATTGTGTGATAGAGGAATATAGTAAATAAGAACTATGCAGTTTCAGGGAATTTTTGCGTTTCCTGAGAAATCAGAGTGATTTCTGATTCCTTCCTGTGTGTGAACTTCCAGTAATTTTTCCACCTAAAGAAAAAAGAACGAAATAAAATCATAAAAAATCCCGGTTTTCTGCGGCTTTCCATTGCAGATAGCCGGGAAATATAGTACAATTATTTTAGGCGGATAACCGCCTAAAAGGAGGGCGCTATGTATCTGGATTTTTTAGTGAAAGTACCAACTGTAAAAGGTAAAATCACACGGAGAAAAAAGTCAAATGTTGTATATATAGAGTATGAGTATGACCGGGTTTATGATCCATCCCGGAAGTATACTTTTCCCAAAAGAGTAACAATCGGAAAACTGTCAGATACGGATCCGGAACTCATGAAACCGAATCAAAATTTCCTGAAATATTTCCCCGATGCAGAGCTTCCGGAAAGCAAAAACAGGACTTCCAGAAGCAGCTGTCTCAGGGTAGGAACATATTTTGTACTGCGTAAGATCATAGAAGAATGCAGCTTGAACGATATCCTTGGAAAGTATTTTGAATCGCGTGATATGGGGCTGTTTTTAGATCTGGCTGTTTATTCGATCATAGCAGAAAACAATGCAGCGCAGTACTATCCGGATTATACATAC